>CAYXFI010000144.1:0-8826 GCA_964464205.1 uncultured Cytophagia bacterium | reverse complement strand
CCACGGGTAAAGAGCAGAACATTCGCATCGAGGCCACCACCGGCCTCACTGAGGAAGAGATCAAGAAGATGGTGGAGGACGCCAAGAAGTACGAGGAGGAAGACCGGAAACGCCGGGAACTGGTGGACGCGCGGAACCAGGCGGATCAGCTCATCTATCAGACCGAGAAGAACATGAAAGAGCTCGGTGACAAGCTGGATGAGAGCTCCAAGAAGCGGCTGGAAGAGGCGATCCAGAAGCTGCGGGGGGTGATGAATGGGGAGGATGTGGGGGCGATCCGCCGGGAAATGGACGCTCTGAACGGGGTCTGGAATGAGATCGCCTCAACGCTCTACCAAAGGGCGACGGAGACGGGTGGCGCAGAGGCACCAGGCGCAGGGGCAAAGGCTGAGCCTCAACCGTCAGGAGGCGATGCCGAAGAAGCGGACTTTGAGGTGGTGGACGACGACAAGAAGTGAGAGGCGACAATCGCGAGAGGTGCAAAGGCGCGTCGACGGACGCGCCTTTGTCGTCTCGGCGGGTGGCCCCAGCTTTCGCGAAACCTTCGAGCCGCGAAGGGAATTAAAAGCTGTGAGTTGCTTCTACCTCGGCGGGAAACTCAGACCGATTGCCCCACGCGGTCTGCAGGTCCGCTGCTACGGTCGGCAGAAGTGCTACGGGTGTTCACATCGGAGGAGGTGTCAATGAAGGCTGCCATTGGAATGGTTCTGACGTCCGTGTTGCTGCTCGGGTTCATTCTCACTTCGTGTTCCCGCTCCCCCAAAATGACGGAGGAGCAACTGTTCGGACTCGCCAAGAGCTTGCAGGAGAAGGAGAACTACGAACAGGCGGCCAAGACGCTCGAAAAGCTGGTGAAAGAATACCCCGAGGGCAGGCACGCGGAGGAGGCACTCTATCGGCTCGGTCTTTTGTACGCCAACAACCTGCACGACTACAAGAAAGCGATCAGCAGCTACAAGAGGCTGATTGAACAGTTCCCCAATAGCTCCCGACTGGCCCAGGCCTATTTCATGATCGGCTACCATTACGCCAACGACCTGAAAGAGCTGGACAAGGCTCGCGAGGCCTACAACACCTTCCTCGAAAAATTCCCCAATCACGAACTGGTTCCATCAGTGGAGTTTGAGCTGAAGTACCTGGGCAAGGACGTGACCCAGCTCGACATTTTCCAGGAGGGGGAAGCTTCGAGTTCCAGTGGGAATTCGTCCCCCTCGGGCGGCCAATGAGGGGTGCTTGCAACCGTTGCCCGGGGAGGGGACCCGGCGCGACGGGATTCCGACCGCACTGGCAGTGAAACTCGTCCATGGCTTGTGAGGTGAGGACCGCCTTGACGCACGCAGAGAAACGCCACGTGCCTCGGGCCCTGCCGTGGGTACTGGTACTCCTGGGCGGGTATCTCGTGGCAGGCGTTCTTCCGGGAAAGGGATTCGCGCAAGAGAACGCTCCGGACAGCCTGGAAGCCCCCGAGATTCGCTTTGAAGCAAAGCTGGACCGCACGCAGGTTCCCCTCAACCGCACGCTGACGCTCGACGTGGAGGTCCGTTGGCGGGGCGAGCTGGACCGATACGAAGTGGCCGACGTGGAAGAGCCGGTTGTGAGGAACCTGGAAATTGTGGGATCGGGGAGCGCCAATCGTGTGGAGACGGACGCCAGCGGGCGGCCCGTGGCCGTGAAGTCCTTCCGGTACCTGCTGAGACCCAAAGAACTGGGGATGGCGTACGTGGAAGGCCTCACGATTCTGTACACGGACACGAAGACCGGCAAATCGCATCGGCTGATGACCCAGCGGCTGCAGGCTGAAGTTGTGGATCCCGTCCGGGAGGGCGGAGCCCGGGTGAACCCGTTTGTGTATGTGGTGGGAGCGGTGGCCATCGCCGCTGCGGGCGTCGTGTACTACTTCCGTAAGACCCGCGGGGGTGTGGAGGCGCCCGTCGTCGAACGGGAACCGACGCTGGAGGAAAAGCTCCTATCCGAGCTTCGGGAAGGAGTGAGGCCACAGGACCCGGCTTTCGACGTGAAGGAAGGGTACGCCCGCGTTTCCAAGCTGGCGCGTCGCTACCTCGCGGAGAGGTACGGCCTGAGCGGGCTGGAGCTCACGACGGATGAGCTCCTCCGCGAGCTGGAAGGGAAAGTGGCGGATGAGCGCCTGCTGACGCAGGCGGAAGAACTCCTCCGTCGTTGCGATCAGGTGAAGTTTGGTGGAGAAGCTGGCGACGCCTCGGAAGTTTCCCGACTGGCCGGCGTGCTCGAATTCTGGCTGACGCGCCCGCAAAGGGCAGCCGCCGACTGATGGGTACACCGGGAGGTGCGGAAGGCGGGTAGTCTAGAGCCAACTGCAGCCGAGTGGTATGCCCATTTGCAGATGGAGGCAATGGGATGGATGATAGACAGTTGCTGGAACGGATTGCTGTCGATCCCAAAGTGATGGCCGGAAAACCCGTGATTCGGGGAACCCGCTTGACGGTGGAGTATGTTCTCAACCTGCTAGCGCACGGAGCGACGGCGGAGGAGATCCTGCAGGAGTACAAGGGGCTTACGTACGAGGATATCCAGGCCTGCATACTGTTTGCGACCAAGACCCTGGAGAGCACAACGTTTATGCCGCTGATTACGGAGCCGGCGTAGATGCGTTTTCTTGTGGATGAATGCACTGGTCCCGCCGTTGCCGAGTGGCTGCGCGAACAGAAGCACAATGTTTTCTCCGTGCACGATGAAGCTCGCGGCCTGCGCGAAAAACCGCGTATCCGCAGGTACCCAGGCGCGCAATTGGACAGTGCTAACGCTGATGTGTTGCGAGAACGCCTGACATTCGGGTGTGGATACCGCGGTCTCGGGTTCGGTTTTCGCCTGGCCCGCAAATATTCGCCGCGAGCATGGCACATGCCAGGTTTGTCTCTAAAAAATCCCTTTGCGGCTTAGCGGCTTTGCGAGAGTTCTTCGCAAAACCGTGGGAGGACGGGAGGCACTGGGTAAGTCGAGTTTTCCACCAGTTGAGCTTCGCCTCATCGCGAATCTTCGTGGGGCGCTGAGGAGAGGATTTCAGAGCCGAGTTCTGATGCTTGGGTTTGGCTTGTAAGCCGCGGACTGGCGAACGGCAGTACGGGTGGCGTAGCAGGGAGGTGAAATGAGCGTAGACATCCAGGCGATTCACGAGCGGATTCGACAGGAGAGCGCTTTCGTCGACAAGATTCTCAACGAGGTGAGCAAAGTCATTGTTGGCCAGAAGTACATGGTAGAGCGGTTGCTAATCGGCCTGCTGGCCAACGGTCACATCCTGCTCGAGGGGGTGCCGGGACTCGCCAAAACGCTGGCGGTGCGCACTCTCTCGGCGACGATCCAGACCAAGTTTCAGCGCATCCAGTTCACGCCGGATCTCTTGCCCGCCGACCTGATCGGCACGCTGGTCTATGACCAGCACGACGGCAAGTTCACGACGAAAAAGGGGCCAATTTTCGCCAATCTGATCCTCGCGGATGAGATCAACCGCGCTCCCGCGAAGGTTCAGTCGGCTCTGCTGGAGGCAATGCAGGAACGCCAGGTAACGATCGGCGAGACGACATACCCTCTCGATGACCCGTTTCTCGTGCTGGCCACTCAGAACCCGATTGAGCAAGAAGGTACCTATCCCCTGCCCGAGGCGCAGGTGGACCGTTTCATGCTCAAGCTGAATATCGGCTACCCCTCGAAGGAGGAGGAGCTGGAGATCCTGCGCCGGATGACCAAGAAGACAATCCCCCAGCCCGAACCGGTCGTCTCGCCGCGCGACATCATCCGGGCGAGGGAAGTGGTGCTCGACGTGTACATGGACGAAAAGATCGAGCACTACATCGTGGATCTGGTTTTCGCCACGCGCGAACCGCGCAAGTACGGGCTCGAAGGTCTGGAAGAGCTGATTCAGTACGGTGCCAGCCCGCGGGCGAGCATCTACCTCACCCTGGCGTCCAAGGCTCACGCCTTCCTGCGGCGGCGCGGCTACGTGACGCCGGAGGACGTGAAGGCGGTGGCGCTGGACGTGCTTCGCCACCGGGTGATCCCCACTTTCGAGGCCGAGGCGGAAGAGAAGACCTCCGAGGACATCGTCCGGACGATCATCAACAGCATTGAGACGCCGTAGAGGACAGAGGTTGAAGTCCGGAGGGAACGGGAAGGGCACACGGGCAGCACTGGGTATGAGCCGCGGGAGCGGGGTGGCGGAAAGTCCGCAGGTGCGTCGGTCCCACTCTTTGAAGCCCTGAACGGCACGGAGAGCAGCGACGAATCGGACGCTTTGAGATGCTGGAGAGCCAAGAGGCGATTCTGCGCCGCGACATCTTACGGAAAGTGCGGCAGATCGAGATCACGATCCGCGGGCTGGTGAACGACGTCTTCAGTGGCGAGTACCACTCCGTCTTCAAAGGACGCGGGATGGATTTCGCCGAGGTGCGGGAGTACCAGGTGGGCGATGACATCCGCACCATCGACTGGAACGTGACGGCCCGGATGGGCCACCCGTACGTCAAGGTCTTCCAGGAAGAGCGCGAGCTCACCGTCGTGCTGCTGGTCGACGCCAGCGGGACGGAGGAGTTCGGAGCACTCGGTCCATTCAAGCGCGATGTGGCCGCCGAAATCTGCGCCCTGCTGGCTCTCTCGGCGGTCAAGAACAACGACAAAGTGGGGCTCATCATTTTCACCGAGGACGTGGAGAAATTCGTGCCCCCGAAGAAGGGCAAAGCCCACGTACTGCGCGTGGTCCGCGAAGTTTTGTTCCACAAGCCGCAGGGTCGCGGCACCGACCCTCGGGGCGCGTTGGAGTACCTGGGCCGGGTAGTTCGGCGCAGGAGTGTGGTGTTCTTCATCTCGGATTTTCTGGGCGAGCTGTACCGGGACGATGAGTTTCGGAAAGCGTTGCGGATTGCCAACCGCCGCCACGATCTGGTCGCCATCTCTCTCACAGATCCCCGGGAGATCGAATTGCCGAATGTGGGACTGCTGGAGCTGGAGGATCTGGAGACGGGGGAGACGGTTTTGGTGGATACGACGAACGCCGAATTCCGCGATGAGTTCTGGCGTCGCGCCAACGATGCGGTCGTGGAGCGCGACAAAATGTTCCAGACGATCGGCGTGGATCACGTGCCCATTCTGACCGATCGGTCTTACGTGGCGCCTCTGGTTCGGTTTTTCCGATTGCGAGCGAGGAGGTTCCGGTGAAGCTGTGGAGAGCAGGCCTGTTCGTGGCCACGGCGTCGCTCCTGCTCGGGTGCGGTGGCAGGGAGCCTGCCGTTCCGAAGGAGCAGTGGCGCGCCTACGCCAATGACCTGTACAATCGTCAGCTGTTTGCGCAGGCAGTGGAAGCCTACAAAGAGTACCTGCGTGCGTACCCAGTGAGTCCGCAGGAACAGGCCAGCATCACCTACACGATCGCGGAGATCTACTTCGATCGGATGCACGACTACGAGAACGCGCTGGCTGAGTACATCAAGATCAAACGCCTGTACCCCGAAAGCGGGCTCATGAACGACGTGAACAAGCGGATCGTGGAGTGTCTGGAACGGCTGGAAAGGTCGGCGGACGCACGGCAGGCACTATTGGAGTCCACCAGTCTGGATACTTCGCAGATTCCCAGAAAGCGCCCTGGGATTGTGATCGCGCGCATCGGGAACCGGGAAATCACCCAGGGGGATCTCGATTTCGAGTTGAATCGCCTGCCGCCGACGCTGAAGGAGAGTATTCGTACTCGGGAGGACAAGCTGAACTTCCTGCGGGAGTACATCGCTACCGAGATCCTCTACCGCGACGCCAAACGCCAGGGATTGGATCGCGACAAGGACGTGGTCGAGGGAGCATTCCGGGCGAAGAAACAACTGATGGTGCAGAAGCTGATCGAACGGGAGATCGCCGACAAGGTCCAACCCACTCCCGACGAGTTGCGGCTCTACTACCAGGCCAACAAAGAGAAGTACGCCGAGAAGGACGAGAAAGGGAATGTGGTGCGGCAGCGGCCTTTCGAGGAAGTCCAGCAGCAGGTGGCCCAGGACTACGCCCAGGAGAAATTCCTACAGCTCTACCGCCAGCTCATCGATCGGCTGATGCGGGCCGAAGGTGTGGAGATCTACGAAGGCAGGGTGCAATGAGACGGATCGCGTCGACAGTTTTGGCCCTGGCCTTGGCCGGCTGGATCGCAACGGGCTCGGCGTTCGCGGGAGTGGCGATTGAGAGCCGGGCGGAACCGACCACGATCCGCATCGGCGACGTGATCACCTACACCGTCGTGGTCACCCACGACGAGTCCACCGAGGTGCAGCTCCCCAGCCCGGGCGAGAATCTCGGAGCTTTCGAGATCCGGGATTTCGAGCCGTTCCGGGCCCGGAAGCGCGACGGTGAGGTCGTCGAGGAGGCGCAGTTTCTGATCAGTACGTTTGACGTGGGCGATTTCGTGATCCCGCCGGTTCGCATCCTGTACCGGGCGAAGGGGGACACGAGCTGGCGGGAAATGCGAGCGCAGCCCATCTCCATTCACGTGGAAAGCCTCAACCCGGATGAGGACGGCGACATTCGCGACATCAAGCCGCCCCTTACGATTCCCTTTGACTGGTCTCGCGTGGTGTATTGGGTGCTGGTTGGACTCGTCGCGCTCGGCGCGGCTGCGGCGGGTTTCTACGTGTACCGGAAGAAGCGCCGGGGCGAGAGCCTCCTGCCGGTCCGGACTGAGCCACCTCGACCCGCCCACGAAGTGGCACTGGAGGAACTTGATGCGTTGTACCACTCAGATCTATTCGAGAAGGGGGAGTGGAAACTCCTTCACATCCGATTGTCCGAGGCGATTCGGAAATACATCGAGGGGCGGTTTGAGGTGCCAGCGTTGGAGATGACTACGTTCGAGATCCTGGCCTCCTTCGAGGGCGACGGTCGGCTCTCGGAGGGGACATACGAGTGCCTGAGGTCTTTTCTCGAGGCGTGCGACCTGGTGAAGTTCGCCAAGTACGAGCCGAGCCCGGATGAAGTGAAGCAGACGTTCGAGAGGGCGTACAAGTTCGTGCGCGAGACTCGCCCCGCGGAGCCGGAGCCGGAAGCCGCCGACGCAAACGCCGGGGAAGGGCGCGGCGAGCCGCAAACCGAGCAAGCGTTTGAGGTGGAGCAGGAGGCGAGGTGACGATGCTGCAGTTCGCGCATCCCTGGTTTTTGGTTCTCCTGGCGGTGGTGCCGTTGATGGTGTACCGGCACCTGCGTTCGAGCCGGCGTCCGGGGGCGACCCTGCGCTACTCGAACGTGGAGACGGTCCGGGCGGTCCGCCGCGCTCGCGCGGAGTGGGCGAGGCACCTGCTGTTCGGGTTGCGCACGCTGGTGGTGCTGCTGCTGATCCTCGCGCTGGCACGTCCCCAGTCCGGCCGCACGGAAGAAGAGATCACCGCGGAAGGCATCGACATCGTGATCGCGCTCGACATTTCGGGGAGCATGCTGGCCGTGGATTTCAAGCCGAAGAACCGCATCGAGGCGGCCAAAGAGGTGGCGGCGCGATTCATTGACGGGCGTACCTCGGATCGAATCGGACTGGTGGTGTTCGCGGCCGAGAGCTACACCCAGTGCCCGCTCACCCTCGACTACGGTATCCTCAAGCACTTCCTGAAGGAAGTGAAAGTCGGCATCATCAAAGACGGCACCGCCATTGGGTTGGGAATCGCGAACGCGGTGAATCGGCTCCGCTACAGCACCGCCAAGAGCAAAGTGGTGATCCTCCTGACCGACGGACGCAACAACGCGGGAGAGATTGACCCGCTGACCGCCGCCCAGATCGCCAAGGCGCTGGGGGTGAGGATCTACACCATCGGCGTGGGAAGCCGGGGAAACGCCCTGTACCCCGTGGACGACCCGTTCTTCGGGCGGCGGTACGTCAGCATGCCGGTGGAGATCGACGAGGATTTACTGCGCAAGATCGCGGAAATGACGGGCGGCCGCTACTTTCGCGCCACCGACACGGCGGCGCTGCAACGAATCTTCCAGGAAATCGGCGAGCTGGAGAAGACCAAAATACAGGTCAAGCACTACGTCCGCTACAAAGAGCTGTTCGTGAACTTCCTGTTCCCGGCCTTTGCGATCCTGCTGCTGGAAATCGTACTGGCCAACACCCGTTTTCGCAAGATCCCGTGAGGACCGGACGGTCGTTATCGGCAGGAGAGAGTATGGGCGAGATCGTTGCAGCATGGAATGCGCTAAGGGCAATTCTGAAAGAGAAATTCCCATTCTACGAAATCAAGGACATCGTTGGCCTTGCCGGTTTGGACGTAACACGTCTTTCACATCTCGAGCAAAAACCGGGCGGTGGTGCTTCAAAGGGGCAACTAGTCACTGCCATTGACAGCGAATTTCGCATGATGAAGGATAAGTCTCATTTCATCTCCGTGGTGGTGGAAGAGATTCTCAATAGACAACCTACCCTCAGTGGGTCACTTGAATACTATCTGAGCAGACTAGGTTTACATTTGGTGGGAAACAAAGTTCTGCCCGTTGACTTGCTAGATCCGTATGAGCTTGCAGAACTTCCCAAGGACGCGCAGGAAGATCTCATCAAAGCGGCTCTTCGCTTTAGGGATGGTGATCTATCCGGGGCGGTGTCCTCGGCTTGCGCCGCCGTTGACACTGTGACCTCAAGGATATACATTGAGAAGGGTCTTGGAGAACCCAGCAAGGCTTCATTTCAGGAGAAATTCAAGGAATCTGTCAAGGCACTCGGTGTAATGGAGCAGATTCAGGCGGAGCTTGCCGAGCTCGGTTGGGAGAGTCCCGACGTTTTCGTGAAAAATCTCAAAGGCTCGCTGAATCAGGCAGCTTACGTAATGCAGAGCTTGCGCT
>CAYXFI010000143.1:6689-8828 GCA_964464205.1 uncultured Cytophagia bacterium | reverse complement strand
AGCAACAGCCAGCTTGCATCCCGACTTCGCGAGCCGTACATTCCGGTGCGCACAAGAGGAACATTCCCAAGAGCTACTCAACTAGTGGAGTCAGTGTGCGGAGAAAGCCCGTCGGAAATAGGGAACACGTCGCGGCCCGTCTGCTCAGACGAAACGAGAACCTCTACTGGAAAACCGGCATCGGTGCCCTGTTGGTGCTCATCACTTTCCTCCACTACTGGACCAGCACTGACCTGCCCCATGTGCATCAGTTCTACCAGGTTCTCTATTTCCTGCCCATCATCCTGGCGGGTATGCGATTTGGTCTCGCGGGGGGCTCAGGAACCGCAGTGATCGTGACAGCTCTGTACCTACCGCACGTCTTCTTGCAGTGGGGTGGAGCCAGTCTCGCCAACCTGGCCCGATTCCTCATGCTATTCCTCTACAACGTCGTCGGTGCTGTGACCGGCTATCTGGCCTCGCGGGAACGCCGGGAACGAGAGCGTTACCAACGCACCGCCGAGGAGCTCTCCGCGGCCTACGCTCAGCTGAAAGAGAACTCAGAGCGGCTGGCCCTGGCCGAAGCCGAGCTCCTTCACATGGACAGATTGGCCGTCCTTGGGGAGATGGCAGCCTCGGTGGCGCACGAGATTCGCAACCCACTGGGGTCGATCCGCGGAGCTGCCGAGATTCTTGGCGCGGAAAAAGTCGATGATGAGACGCGCAGGCGCTTCAGCGAGGTCATCCTCCGGGAAGTCGGCAGATTGAACTCCGTCGTGGAGAACTACTTGGGGGTGGCGAGGCGGCGGGCCGTCTCATCTCAGAGCGTGGATGTGCGGGCCATTGTGGAGCTGGTTTCTCAGCTCGTCCAAACACAGGCGCGACGCAGAAGGGTACGGATCGACACCCGCTTGCCGCGAGACTCCGTACAGCTTTCGCTGGACCCCGGTAGCCTCCAGCAGGTGCTCCTGAACCTCGCCCTCAACGCGATCACCGCTTCACCACCGGGGGAAACCGCGGAGATTTCGCTCGAACGAACCGGAACGGGGTGCCGCATCGAGGTGAGCGATCGAGGACCGGGAATCCCCGACTCGCTGAGAGAGAAGATCTGGGAACCTTTCTTCACCACACGGGAGAACGGCACCGGACTGGGGCTTGCCATCGTTCGCCGTATCGCAAAGAAAATGGGCTGGAAAGTCGAATATCTGGAAAACCCTCAGGGTGGAGCCACATTTGTGGTATCGATCGAGGGGTGAAATGCGAAGAAGCCTACTGCTCGTAGACGACGACCAGAGTCTCCTCGAGGTGCTGAGTCATCAGCTTCAGCAAATGGGATACCGAGTGCAGACGGCCAGCACCGGGCAGGAAGCCTTAACTCGCTTCCGAACGGCTCCTGCGGACATCGTGGTCACCGACGCGATGATGCCCGATATGCACGGCCTCACACTACTCAGGCGGATCAAAGCCGTCGCGCCCGAGACGATCGTAGTGATCATCACCGCGTACGGGGATGTGGAGGATGCGATCAAAGCCTGCGAGCTCGGTGCCGACGACTACCTCATGAAACCCTTCAGCAAAGAGCAACTGCGATTCGCCCTGGCCAAGGCGGAACACATCCGCCACCCCGAGCGGGAGAACATCTCGCTGCGTTCAGAGCTGGCAGACCGATTCCAGTTCCAGAACCTGGTCGCCCGCAGTGCCGCGATGGAATCGGTGCTCAAGACCGCCTACCAGGTGGCTCAGAGCGACGTGACGGTACTGATCGAAGGCGAAAGCGGCACAGGAAAAGAAATCCTGGCCCGGGCAATTCATCAGATGAGCCCACGCTCCAAAGGGCCCTTCGTGGCGGTGAACTGCCCGTCCATCCCGGAATCGCTCATCGAGAGCGAGCTGTTCGGTCATGTGCGCGGTGCCTTCACCGGGGCCGTGAAGGACAAGCCCGGGAAGTTCGAACTAGCCTCAGGAGGCACGCTCTTCCTGGACGAAATCGGCGATCTGAAGCTGGACCTTCTATCAAGGCTCCTCCATGTGCTTCAGGAGCGGGAGGTGGAAAGGGTGGGAGACACGCGGACGCGGCCCGTGGACACGCGAGTGATCGCCGCCACCCACCGCGATCTGCGCGCGCTCGTGGCTGAGGGGCGTTTCCGGGAAGACCTGTTC
>CAYXFI010000143.1:0-6589 GCA_964464205.1 uncultured Cytophagia bacterium | reverse complement strand
CCCCTACCTCGTGGACCATTTCCTGCAGAAGCACGGCCGGGGCAAGAGGTGGGTAGTGGACTCGGCAACGATGGACTTACTCCTGAGTTACCATTGGCCCGGCAACGTGCGCGAAGCTCGAGAACGCCATCCAACGCGCTGTGGTCCTCGCCGAAAGCGAACGAATCACTCCGGACCTGCTGCCCCCACACGTTCGAGCCGGAGCGCCCGTCACTGTTCAGGCGCCCAAATCGCTACACGATCTCGAAAAGCAGGCGATCCTGTCCGCCCTAGAACGCGCCGGCTGGAACAAAACAGCGGCGGCCCGCGATCTGGGCATCCCGCGGCACGTGCTCCTCTACCGCATGAAGAAGTACCGCATCGCCTCCCCCACCGGTACCCGGAAATCGGGGACCTGAAGTTTGGTCAGTGCCAGCACTCTAGGAGCCTTGTGAGGAAGCGCAGACAAACCACAGAGTTTCCTATGTTAATGTGCCCGCGCTGCCGCAAACAGAGGCGTTGCATCAACCCGCGAGGCGGCCCGCGCTCAGAGCGGAAGGAGTGCAGGCGGCACGATGGCCAGCGGCTGAGCGGGGGAACGGAGAAACGCTTCGACGTACCAGCTCAACCGGTCGGAAACGCGGTTCGCCTTCATGTCCGCTCGCCCAAACAGAGGCCGGAAGAGTCCTTTCCGCTTTGGGTATTCGAGCAGCTCCACCTCCGCCGTGGGCGGAATCCCTGCTTTTCGCTTCGCCGCCTCCAGGGCGTCCATCAGTCCGCCGATCCGGTCGACCAGGCCAACCTGAAGGCCGTCCAGGCCCGAATAGATCCTGCCTTCAGCGATGACCCGCACGCTGTCCTCCGGCAGCCCGCGGGCGCTCGATACCAGCCGCACAAAAGTACCGTACATCTTCAAAATCGCGTCGCGGGCCATCTGTACCTCCTGCTCGGTCATCGGCCGGTGCGGAACCACGAAGTTGACGAAAGGCACCACTACGCCGTGCATGAGATCGGCGTGTTCGCCTCGCTTGACGTAGTCCGAAGTCAAACCGAGCTTGTCCCCGAAACCGGCGTCGTACAACCAGCCCGCAATTACGCCGATGGAGCCGGTGATGGTGATCGGGGAGGCGAAAATGGAATCACCGTAGGCGGAGATCCAGTAGCCTCCGGAGCCAGCCACGTAGCCCTGGCTCACGATCACTGGCTTCTTCTCCCGACAACGACGGATCGCCTGCGCCACAACATCGGAGGGAACGATCAGTCCCCCGGGCGAATCCACCCGGAACACGACTGCGCGCACGTCCTTTCGCTTGGCAAGTGCATCGAACACCCGCTCGAGGTAGCGTGCGCGGATGCCGGTTTCCATGTCGCAGGGGCCCAGAGCGTAGACGACGGCGACCTTCGTGGCAGGACCCCATCTCTCTTCGTCCAGCCGCTTGCGCAGTTTGGCCAGCGAAATTGCCCTGAACTTGCGACCCAACCCTTTCTTCACGATGTCCTCAAGGTCGCGCCAGCGTCCGAGCGTGTCCACCACGCCCAGTTTCACCGCCTCGGGCGCCAGAACAGCTACCTTCTGATCCACCAGCGAATCAAACTTGGACAGAGACCAGCCCCTACCTTCGCACACTTCCCCCCTGACCGTGGCGTACAAATCCTCAAGGTACGCGTCCAGCTGCTCGCGATCTGCCTCCGAGAAGTGGTCGCGCGAGAGGGTCTCGGCCGCCGATTTATACTTGAAAAAGCGCAGTTCTTGAAAGCCGAGACCCAGCTTCTCCAGGGCGTGCTTCAGGTACGTCCGGCCCATCGCAAACCCGGGCAGCCCCACAGTACCCTGAGGATCCATCACCACCAGGTCCGCAACCGAGGCAAACCAGTACCGCAGAAGGTTGGCCTCGTCGAACCAGACCACTACCCGTTTGCCCTGCGTCCGGAGCCACTGCAGTTCCCGGCGGATTTCCCAGGCCAGTTCGCCGGGAATGTGGGCGCCGGAAAGGTTCAAAGCAACGGCGCCGATCCGCGGATCCCTGCCCGCCGTACGGAGATCTTGCAGAAAGCGGAGGAATCGCACAGTTCCACGATCGAAGAGCGTGTAGCCGAGGTAATCGACGCGTCCCCGCAGCTCGATCTTGAGCATTTCGGAACGCTCGGCCCAGATAGACGGGAGGTCGTTGCGCAGGGGTCTGGCCAACTCTACGCCGTAGGCATCCTTACCACTGCCATTTACATCGCCAGAAGCGGAGAAGCCGAGACTACCCAAATGGGCTCTCACGCCGGCGCGGAACTCACCGCCATCCTCTACCAGGGCAGCGGCGTACAGTCCCGGAAGAAGCCGCGCCACCAGCGCACCGGACCATCGTCCCTCCCGCCAGTTGTCCCCTCCAAGAACCGAATACCCCACGGCGATCGTCAGCCGGTCCGTGCCCAGGGGCCGCAGACCCAGTTCCGCCGTGCGCGCGTCCCAGTCCCCCGCTGAGGACAGGGCTACAGCCGCCCCGAGCGACACGCGACGATTCGGTCGCAAAATGCACCCCGCCGTCCAAACCCGCGCGTACTCCTCCGGGGCTCCCGCCTGCCAGCGATGCCCGAGGCCAAACGCGAAGGCCCCCCTGCGCTGGCCAATCCAGACGGCCTTCGTCGACAACGCTCCCCAGCGCGTTGGCACGCGCCCGTACGCGAAACCGAGTCCCGGATAGGCACCAACGAGCAGCCCTTCGCCTGCCGGTTCGCGCCCTTGCGAGTAGTAGCGCAACGCCGGCCCTCGCACGAACGCCGCATTGGCAGGGTTCAGAAGACCCAGCAGTCCCTGATCGAAGCTTGTACTCGGCGCCAGCAGGTAGGCGAAACCGGTCCCGTCTCCCTGGGCAACGACCGATCCGGGCCCTGTCGCCAGGACTACGGCGAGGACGATCTTAAGCGGCGCGCGCATCGTTCTCCCTCCCGCTCTATTGTCTCAGCCCATAGCTGCGGAAATGTGGCATCTTGTACGGCTCAGATCCGCAAAAAGATTCGCCTGCGCCACAACATCCACACGAACAGGTAGGACAGTGCGACGTAACTGAGAGCATGGAGCAACGAGCCGAGCCACGGGCCCGCCATCGGTTCGAAGAGATTCTGCCAGAGATAGGCTTTCAAAGAGATGGGACCCTGACGACCATGGATGTTGGTGAAGATCATGATCCGTGCGAAGATCCCGATGAAGACGTACACAGCAATCGCATTCATCCCCCACACAACGAAGGGGTTCGCCCAGCGCGTGTAGCCTTTCACGTCTATCAACCAATAGAATACGCCCAGAAAGAGCAACGCTACCCCCGCCATGTACACCGCGTAGCTGCTGGTCCATAGATTCTTGTTGATCGGCAGCCAGTAGTTCATCAGCGAGCCGACGACCAGCCCAAAGCACCCAAAGACAAACATCCATCCGGCGATATCTCGCCGGTCCCGCTTGGCCCGCAACCAGTGCCCCGTGAGGGCGCCGAAGAGCGTTGTGGAAATGGCCGGCAGGGTGCTCAGCAGACCTTCCGGGTCCCACGTGGGTTTCCACATGTGAACGCCGAAGACCAGCCGATCCACGTAGGCGGCCAGATTGCCGTCGGGGGTCAAGACGCCTGCACCGTACCCAGGTACTGGCACCAGCTTCATCAAGAGCCAGTACACCACCAGCAGGCCCCCAGCCACGGCCGCTTGGCCCCTCACCCCCAGATGCAACATCGCCAGCGCGGCGAAGAAGTAGCACACGCCAATGCGCTGCAGAACCCCCGGATAGCGTAAGTGAGCCAGGTCGAACCGCGGGAAAGCATTGAGGAAAAGGCCCAGCAGTATCAGCAGAACCGTGCGACGCACAACTTTGGCGTAGATCGACCGACGCGTGGCGCCGCGCTCAAGCCGACGGGTAATGGAGAAGACCATCGCCACGCCGACGATGAACAGGAAGAAAGGAAAGATCAGATCGGTGAACGTCCACCCGTTCCACTCGGCATGGCGCAGAGGTGGGAGCACGTAGCTCCAGTTTCCCGGATTGTTGACCAGCATCATCGCCGCGATGGTGAAACCGCGGAAGGCATCCAGCGAAACGATGCGGCCCGGCAACGGGCTGAGGCTGTCGTTGGACATGCTGTCACCTCGCTTCTGTTTCCCCGCTTTTCCTCTCACGGACCTTACGAAGTTCGGCCAGCAAAAACAAGCCCGTCCGAAAAAAACCGCTCCTTCCGCCAGCGCCGATCTGCTTTCGGCCCCACTGCCCCAAGAACGAACCGGAGGTACCGCCGAACCAAAAAGCGCCCACCGATTCCTCCAACAGGTCCGAGGCACTTGCCGCGATCCGTTCCCAATGCAGCCCAGCGCCCTCAGAAGCCCCAAACACCCATGCCCAGTCTGCTGCCTTGGCCTGAGCAGAATTGGCGCAAGCACGTGTCGAAACGTGGTCGATTTGGGTGAGCGCGCGGTGATTCTCAGGCAGTGCGACCCCTGGGAAAACAAGGGTGCGCAAGGCCCGACAATCCTCTTGTTTTTGACTGACTCGGGAGGTATTTTGGCCAGGGAGAATCAGGCGAGGTGAGAGACAGACACTGGGACTTGATGCCTATTTACACTGGTCAGGGAGACGCAGGGAACACTCGCCTCTTCGACGGAAGGGACGTGTGGAAAGATGACCCCCGGCTCGAGGCCGTCGGGTCGCTCGACGAGCTCAACGCCTGGATCGGCCTTCTGCTGACGCGCCTACCCTGGTCCGACGTTCGACACCAGCTTGACCAGATCCAAGAAGATCTCCACACCATCGCTAGCGAGCTCGCCACCCCGATTGGTGGCCGACAGGGCGCGGTCGAACTTCCCGCCGGGCGCGTCGAAGAACTCGAGCGCTGGATCGACCAGATGGATTCTCAATTACCCGCGCTGCGTAGCTTCATCCGTCTCGGCGGGAGCGAGTTCGCCGCTTGGGTGCACATCGCCAGGACTGTGTGCCGCCGTACGGAGCGAAGACTGGCCCCGCTCATGCGGGAGGAAAGCATGCGCGAGGAGCCCTTCCGGTACGTGAATCGCCTCTCGGATTGGCTTTTTGTGCTGGCCCGCCTCGTGAATCACCGCGCCGGGGCGCGGGAACAACCCTGGCGACCCAAACGAAGGGAGGAGGGCTGATGCTTCGACTCCTGTTGATCTTGCTGCTGGCCGCGCTTGTGGGCAGTGTGGGAGCAGCCATCGCGGGACAGCAGAGAAAAGGGTGCCTGACCAACATCGCCATCGGCTTCGTGGGGGCAGCCATCGGCTCCTACCTGGCCAGCGCACTCCACGCTCCGGTGTTTCTGGTGCTGTTCGGCGTACCGGTGATCTGGGCCATCATCGGCGCCGCCCTCTTCATGGCTGTAATTGGAGCCATCGTGAAGCAGAAATGATCGCGGTACTGTCGCGGCTCGTAGACCACCTCACGGTACTCTACCTCCGCCTGCTCAGATTGGTGAACGGGCCTCGCCGCCACATCCGTTGCAGACCCCTCGGGCGCAGCGGCGGATCCGACCAGGTCGCCCAGCTTCACGCCGCAGCCCTGCGGACACGCGTTGAGCAGTTGAATACGCCGTCTCTACGCACCGCGTACCGGGCCGGACACGGACGTCGCTCGCAGTTCCGCTTCTACTTTCCCTCCCCCTGGAAGAGCGGGATCCCAGAAAACGACGTCGCTCGCGGATCCGGATGGTGCCACGCCGAACCGGGACGCATGCCCTGCATCGTCATCCTTCACGGATGGATGATGAGCCATTTCCGCGGGCTGCACAGCATCGGCGAGAGTTTCTACCGCGTCGGGCTCGACGTGTACTTTCTCGAGCTCCCCTACCACATGCACAGGAAGCCCCCGGGGGCCTTTTCCGGCGAATGCTTCTACGGGCCGCACGGCGAACACCGTTTCGACGGGACGGTTCAGAGCGTGTTGGACGTTTGTGCCCTCATCCGTTGGCTGCGAGCTCGGGGCACGCCCACGGTGGGGCTGTACGGGGTGAGCCTCGGAGGGCTCATCACCCTGCTCGCCTGCTGCTACTCCGAGGAGATCGACTTCGCGATCGCCAACAGCCCCGCGTGTTGCTTGGAGGAACTCTCACGACGGTCGCTGATGAGTCGCGGACTGCTTCCGGAGAGGGCGCGTGTCTCTTCGAAGGCGCCCGCCATTTCGCTGCGAGCGGTGGACCCCATCTACCTGCGCCCACTTGTGCCGGCGGAGCGGATCGCTCTGGTGGTCCCGGAAAATGACCTGATTGTCCCCGCCGAACTCCCGCGTCGGCTGGCCGAACAGTGGCACGGGGTGAGGGTGCTGACCTACCCGCACGGGCACATCACGGTAAACCTGTCCCGGAAGATGAAACAGGACGTTGTGCGACTGGTGCGCGATTTTCTTGGGGAAGAGCTCAATCCGGTGGAAACCGAAGATCGCCAAGAAACTGAGGGAGGCCTGAGGCAATGAGAGCACTGGGCAGCGCAGCCACGTCCACGATCGGCACCATTCTGCTGCTAACCACGGCTCTCTCCGCTCAGCACGGCGACTTCCGCATCCCCCGTCCCGTGCCGGATCGCTTCCCGCTGAACGGCGCCTACCTGTACGCCGAGACGAATTTCGGGTATCCGC
>CAYXFI010000142.1:0-8864 GCA_964464205.1 uncultured Cytophagia bacterium | reverse complement strand
ATCCAAGGGGGTCTCGATCGTCGGACTCTACTGCGGCAGTGGCACCTTGCGCGAAGTGAAGCTGCCTGAACCGCTCGCGGACCGTATTCCCTGCCGAACGATCGTAGTCAAACCCTGAGGAGGCGGAAGAATGCGCGTGCGAACCCTGGTGCTGCTCGTCCTGGTGGGACTGGCGAATCCAATTGCGGGTCAGGAGGAGCTGAAGATCGCGGTGGGTCCCTATTTGCAAAACGTGACCACCACCGGGATCACCATCATGTGGGAGACCAATCGCCCGGCGACGTCGCTAGTGGAATTCGGGGAGAGCGCGCGGTTTGCCCATCGGGTCGACGCGTCCGACACCGTGCGGATCCACGAGGTGCGTCTGAGCGGGTTGCGCCCCGGAACGCCCTACTTCTACCGAGTGGTGAGCCGCGACGTGGGTGGAAGGGAAGCGGCCAGCGATACTTTTTCGTTTCAGACGGCTGTTGGAAAAGAAACGGCCTTTGCCTTCGCCGTGGTGGGGGACTCGCGCACATATCCGGAGCGGTGGCAGCGCATCGCCGAGCGCGTGTGGGCTGAGCGGCCGAACTTCGTGCTGCACGTGGGCGACGTAGTGTCGGATGGACGAGTGAAAGAGCAGTGGTTGGACGAGTTTCTGCGGCCGGCTTCCGTGCTCATGAGCCGCGTCCCCCTGTTCGTGGCCATTGGCAATCACGAGCGGAATTCACACTGGTTCTACGACTACATGTCGAACCCGCCTCCTGAGAACTACTACACGTTTCGCTACGGAAACGCTGAGTTCTTCGTGCTGGATTCGAACGATAGGGAAGGATTGCAACCTGGCGGGGTTCAGTATCGGTGGCTCGAGGAGGCCCTACGCAAGTCGAAGGCCGTCTGGAAATTCGTGGCTCACCACCATCCGCCGTACTCTTCGGACAGCAACGACTACGGGGATGCCTACCGTGGAGCATCGGCCTGGGGCGACCTTGGGATGCGCATGCTGGTGCCGTTGTACGAGAAGTACGACGTCGACATCGTGTGGGTTGGGCACATCCACACGTACGAGCGCACCTGGCCAATCTGGAGGGACCGCGTCGACGAGCGACGCGGCGTGATCTACATCCAGACCGGCGGTGGTGGAGCCGAGCTGGAGGATTTCGCCCCGACGCGTAGCTGGTTCACCGCCAAACTCCTGCGCAATTGGCAGTATTGCCTGGTGATGTTACACGCACGAAACCTGGTGATGATGGCGTACGACATCGACGGCCGGCTGTACGACTACCTGCACTTGCGCAAGTGACGCAGCGGCTGGCGTGTCGCGCCGGGGCCGTCGGCCGTTGATTCGGCGGACGAGTTTCTTCGTAAGCGTGGTTTCCCAAGAGTCCTTTCTGGGGGCGCAGGCGGAGACGAACACGAGCCGTCGCTGACCGCTCCGATCGTAGCACCTCAATCCGCGGGAAGGTCAGCTCTGTGGGATTTTCTCCGGCACATTGAAGAATAGTGTTCAATCGTTGAAGGCCGCTCTGGAGCGTCTGTTCGCGTAACTCTTTGATCTTACGCGACCTGATCGGTGGTGTTCACCCTGGCATGCCTTTTGACTTCTTTGAGCCCCAGCTTTCCTCCAAGGACTGTCAAGAAGCAAAGCGGAGTGGGTTTGGACCTGGGAACGAGACTTGGCAGCGGGAGAGTGCGACAAGAAAGCGAGAACCAGGGCTGTTTCGGGAAAGGATGCGATGCTTTGGTCCTTGACCACTCACGGTCCCCGGCGCGGCTCCGTGCGACGGACGTTGGGTCGGCGGCGTGTGGTCGGCGCTCGGGGATGAGCTTGCGTTCCTGGCGGCAGTAGGTCGCACGAGCGCTTCTGTTGGGGCTCCCTTCGCCGCGTGTGTGGGGGATTTTGAATCGAAACCTGTCACGAGGTAGATCATGCCAAATACACGGACAACTCACAAACATCTTCGCGGAAATGGCGCCAGGGGTGTGGCGCATTCTGGGCACCAAGAGCTGACGGAAGACCCGCACCACGGCGAGCACCATCACGAGTGTTGCGAGAAGGAGGGAGGCGGTTCCCACGAAGCGATGACGCACGAGCAGCATCACCACGCCGCACATGCGGCGCACGGGCCTGAGGGGCATGCAAGCCACCACGAACGTCACGCCCGCATGGTCGAAGATTTCCGCAAGCGATTCTGGGTGTCCGTGCTGCTCACCGTGCCGGTGCTGCTGCTCTCACCGATGATCCAGAAAATCCTGGGTCTCGGGGCTGTGCTCCAATTCCCCGGATACACGTACGTCCTGTGGGCATTTGCGTCGGCTGTGTTCGCCTACGGTGGTTACCCGTTTCTCAAAGGGTTGGTTGAGGAACTGAGCGTGCGGACGCCGGGGATGATGACCCTGATCGCTCTGGCGATCTCGGTGGCCTACGGCTACAGCAGCGTGGTTGTCTTCGGTCTCCCCGGGAAGTTCTTCTTTTGGGAGCTCGCCACGTTGATCGACATCATGCTGTTGGGGCACTGGATCGAGATGAAGTCTGTGATGGGTGCCTCACGGGCTTTGGAGGAGTTGGCGAAGCTCATGCCTTCGGATGCCCACAAGATCATGCCGGATGGGAAGGTGGTGGATGTGCCGCTACATCAGCTTGGCTCCGGCGACCGCGTCCTGGTGAAACCCGGCGAGAAGATCCCCGCGGACGGCATGATCGTGGAGGGCGAGACGTCGGTGGACGAGTCGATGCTCACGGGCGAGTCGAAGCCCGTGCACAAGAAGGCGGGTGACCCGGTGATTGGCGGGGCCATCAACGGCGAAGGTTCGATCACCGTCGAAGTGCAGAAAACCGGCAAGGATTCTTTCCTCTCGCAGGTGATCGAATTGGTGCGCCAGGCCCAGGAGAGCAAGTCCAAGACTCAGGATCTCGCCGGGCGGGCGGCTTTCTGGCTCACGATCGTGGCCATTGTCGGCGGGGCCGTGACGTTATTCGTATGGCTGGCCATCATGAACAAGGACTTCGCTTTTGCGCTCGAGCGCACCGTCACGGTCATGGTGATTACTTGTCCGCACGCGCTGGGACTGGCCGTGCCGTTGGTGGTGGCCGTCTCCACCGCCATCTCGGCTCGGAACGGCCTGCTCATCCGCAACCGCGCCGCTTTTGAGGCAGCACGGAAGATTCAGGCGATCATCTTCGATAAGACGGGGACGCTGACGGAAGGGAAGTTCGGCGTCACCGACACGGTGGTCTTCGACCAGGGCCTCGACGAACAGGAGCTCCTGCGCTACGCAGCTTCCGTCGAAGCCCATTCCGAACACCCGATCGCGAAGGGCATCGCCAGCTTGGTGGAAGAAGCCTGGGACGTGAAAGGATTCAAAGCGATTCCCGGAAAGGGAGCCCAGGGTGTGGTGAACGGGAAGCAGGTGTTGGTCGTGAGTCCGGGCTACCTCAAGGAGAACGGGATAGCGGCGAACGACGAGCGTGTGGACAAGCTGCACGCCCAGGGCAAGACGGTGGTGTTCGTGCTACTGGACCGCGAACTGGCCGGGGCGATTGCTCTGGCGGACATCATTCGGCCGGAGTCCAGGGAGGCGGTGCGCCGCCTGAAAGAGATGGGCATCCGCACGATGATGTTGACGGGCGACAATCGTCAGGTGGCCCAGTGGGTGGCTGAGGAGGTGGGACTGGACGACTACTTCGCTGAAGTGCTGCCGCAGGACAAAGCGCTGAAGGTGAAGGAGGTCCAGGCTCGCGGCCTCACGGTGGCGATGACGGGTGACGGGGTGAATGACGCCCCTGCGCTAGCTCAGGCGGACGTGGGCATCGCCATTGGTGCGGGAACTGACGTCGCCGTGGAGACCGCCGACATCGTGCTGGTGCGCAGCAATCCTCTGGACGTTGTCGCCATCATTGGCCTGGCGAAAGCAACCTACAGCAAGATGGTGCAGAACCTGGCCTGGGCCACGGGTTACAACGCCTTCGCTATCCCGCTGGCCGCCGGGGTTCTGTACAAATTCGGCGTACTGCTGAGTCCGGCGGCGGGCGCAGTCCTGATGTCGCTGAGCACGGTGATCGTCGCCATCAATGCCAGATTTCTGAAGCTGGAGAAGTGATGTCTGGCGTTCCCCGCGATGTGGCCAGTGCATTACCCGATAGCGAAGAAAGGACGGGAGTGAACACAGTGACGGGAGGAGCAAGATGAAACGAACGAGCTACGCCTACACGAAAACTGTCGACCTCGACTACGACGAGGCAGTCGCAAAAGTCACGGAGGAGTTGAAAAAGGAGGGCTTTGGTATCCTCACCGAAATCGACGTCAGGGAGACCCTCAAAAACAAGCTCGGCGTGGAATTCAGGCTGTACAAAATCCTGGGAGCATGCAATCCACCGTACTCCCACAGAGCTTTGCAGGTCGAAGAACAGATTGGCCTGATGCTCCCATGCAACGTGATCGTGTACGTGAACGATGCCGGTCAAACAGTGGTAGCGGCGATCGATCCCGTTGCGTCCATGAAGGCCGTGGAGAATCCGGATCTGACCGAGGTGGCCGAAGCCATCGGCGAGAAGCTGAAAGCGGCTCTCGAGCGAGTTTGATAAGAGATTGTGTACGGAAAAGTAGCGACGAATTACGCATCGAAAATGACGGGAGCGGTGATGCACACGCTGAGTTGTCCGCGGGACGGACATTACGGCCCCCCTCTCGTTCCTACGGAAAGGTTGACCGATGAATCGAAGACAATTTCTCGGCTACGCCCTCGCCGGAGCCGGTGCGGGCATCGGCGGGCTAGCCCTTTGGAATCCGTTACGTGGCACGCGCCATGCTTCGGCTCGCTCTGCGGCCAGCCCCGATTTCAGACCGGATGTGGAAATCGCACTGACTGCTCGACCTGCCGAGGTGCAAATCTTCCCGGGACGCCCCACACGGGTGCAACGCTACTTTGCCGAAGTGCTGAGGGGCGATCCCTCGACGGTGCACGAGATCGAGGGATCCTACCTGGGCCCCATTTTTCGTCTGAGACGGGGCCAGAAAGTGCGGATTCGTTTCACCAGTGAGCTTTCGCAGCCGACCATCGTGCACTGGCACGGGCTTCACGTCCCGTCCGAAATGGACGGGCATCCGCAGTACGTGATCGGAAAGGATGAGACGTACGTGTACGAGTTCGAGGTGAAGAACCGAGCGGGCACGTACTGGTTCCATCCGCATCCGCACAAGATCACTGGACCTCAGGTCTACGCCGGTTTGGCAGGCCTTTTCCTCGTCACGGACGAGGAGGAGCGGTCTCTCGACCTTCCCGATGGCGAATACGATGTGCCCATCGTGATTCAGGACCGCTCCTTCGACGGGGACAACCAGCTCGTCTACCTCCGGAACCGGATGGAGCGGGTGTTCGGTTTTCTCGGCGAACAGATCTTGGTCAACGGCCAACCGGAAGCGGAGTTGGGAGTTGCCGCCCGGGCGTACCGTTTCCGGGTCCTGAACGGCTCGAACTCTCGCATCTACAAGCTTGCCTGGGATGACGGCACTCCTCTCACCGTGATCGGCACCGATGGCGGGTTGCTGCCTGCTCCGGTGCAGAAACGCTACCTAATCCTCGGTCCTGCCGAGCGGGTTGATCTGTGGGCGGATTTCAGTGGGCGCCCTGTCGGTTCGGTCCTCACGTTGAAAAGCCTGCCCTTCTCCGGAGCGGAGGCTCCGCGAATGGGCGGCATGATGGGGATGGGACGGAGAGGCGGACGAGGGAGGAGCGTTCCGCCCAATGGAGCGGAACTCACTCTCTTCCGAGTGCGAGTCGAGCGGCAGGAGAGGGAAACGCGAGCGCTGCCAGAACGGCTCGCGTCCGTAGCGCAGCCTGATCCAAGCGAGGCGGTCAACTACGCCCGACCACGCACTTTCCGATTCGGGATGCGACGGATGCAGCCGGTCATCAACGGCCGGACGTTCGAGATGACGGGGGTGGCAGCCGACGAAATCGTCAGGCTGAACACAACGGAAGTCTGGGAGATGGTGAACGGGGGCGGAGGCATGATGGGCGGAATGATGCAGATGCCCCATCCGGTTCACATCCACGGACTTCAGTTCCGCATCATCGATCGGTCTCCCTCCACGGGGTGGGACACCATCCGGGACGGATTCGTCGATTCCGGTTGGAAAGACACTTTCCTGCTGATGCCCGGCATGCGCGTGAAGGTGCTCCTCCGATTCGAAGACTACGCCGGCCTGTTCCTGTACCACTGCCACAACCTGGAGCACGAGGACCTTGGCATGATGCGAAACTACTTGGTGAAGGCGGGGTGATAGCTGTGGTGGGAGACCGGACACCGAGCAAGCACAGGAGAAGTTCAGTGCGAGCAGTGGCGCGTCCCAGGAGTGGGCTTTGCAAGTGATTCTTACGGGGAAGTCGTGTTTGGCTCGGTGGCGCGGTTAGTGAGCTGGGAAATTCCTTTTTGATTGGCCGAATTTCGAGCTATATTTGCGCGGTTGCGAATGTCGTTGTTGAGGGACGCGGGAAAGTTGCCGAGGCAAAGTGGGCGAGACAACAGAACGTCCAGGAATTTACCATTCCGTGATCGTGGGAGCTGGCCCCGCGGGGATGACCGCTGCGCTCTTCGCCCAGGCGAAGAATCTGAGCGTAGTGATCCTCGAAGGTGCGCAGGCCGGCGGACAGCTACGCACCCTGTACCCCTACAAACCCGTTTACAACTACCCCGGTTACTCCCGGATCCCGGCTGGGGAGCTCGCGGACCGAATGCTGGAGCAGATCCGTGAGGCGGGCATTCCGGTGCTCGAAAACCACCCGGTCCGCTCCATCGAGCGAGCTGAAGCGGGCTATTTCGTCGTTTCCGGCGACGATTTCCAGATGCACGCGTGGACGATCATTCTGGCCAGCGGGCTCGGCCTGCCGGAACCGAGAAAGCTCGGAGTGCCCGGTGAGGCGGAACTCGAAGGGCGTGGCATCGAGTACGCGATCACGGACATCAAGCCCTGGCAGGGCAAAGAGGTTGCCGTGTTCGGAGGCGGGAACAGCGCTGTGGACAACGCCCTGCTTCTGTTGGAAAATGGCTGCAGCGTGTCCTTGATCCACCGCTCAGAGAAGCTTCGGGCCGAGCCGGTGAGCGTCGCGCGTTTGGAACAGAATGGCGCCGCCTCTTACCTGGGCTGGAAAACACTCGGCTTTGAGCAAGCCCCAAGCGGGAAAATCAGTTTCGAAATCGAGCGCGGCAGCGAGCGACGGCGGCTCACGGTGGACCGCGTCCTGATCAACATTGGACTCAAACCGAACACGGATTTCCTGGACAGCCTGGACGTCGAAAAGCGGGGAAAGCACGTCGTTGTGGACACCGAGATGCGCACTTCAGTGCCGGGGATCTTCGGTTGCGGCGACGCGGTGACTTACCCCGGCAAAGTGCGGCTCATCGTGACCGCCCTGGGCGAAGCGGCCACAGCCGTCAACAGTTTGCAGGAGTACCTGAAATCCGTCAAGGCATCTGCTGAAGGGACCCTGGTCGATGAAGGTTGAGCGGAAACAGACCGGCCCAAAACAAGCGTTGATCCTTTTCCCAACCGGCCGAATCGGGCAGAAGATCGTCAGGATCTTCGCCGAACACGGCTACCAGGTCGGAGTCGTCGTGCTGGGGGACGGCAAGCAGGCGTCACAGGTGGCGCCGACCGGCGACAACGTTCGAATCGTAAACGTGGCGCTTCCGGATGAGTCTTTCTGGCGCGGCCTGCCAGCCGATTTGGCCGAGTTGCTGCTGAAAGCCCCCAGCGTCGTCTACCACGCGGCTACGGATTTCCTGCGCCTCAAGAGCTCCGGGAAAGACGACGAGTGGCGCCTGGATGCAGATGACCAGGCTCAACGTCGCTTCGGTTTTGTGGAAGAGTTGATCAGCCGGAGGGCTGAGCACCCTCCGGCTTTGTGGGTTAACCTGGTCGTCGGTGTGACGGGGGTGCAGGCGAAAAAGGGCACCTACTGCCGTACGCGTTACGGTTTACTCGGCTTCACGCAGATTCTCCGCCTGAATCGGGCTTTTCGCGACACCGAAATCCGCAACATTTGCCTCAGCTATTTCAAGGACTTCCGCAAAGGCCACAGCCTCGAACAGTGTGCCAACTGCACAACGCGCGAGCTTCGCGACACCTTAGTCACCTGGAACAACGAGGACGACCTGGTCCGCTACCTGCTCCAGGAAAGCGAAGCCGTTCTGACCCGCTGGCCGACGAGGATACCGTAGAGGTGGTGCCCTCTCGTCTTTGGTCCTCTTTCCGAGCCAGCTCGTTTTTTTACACCCTCCCTGCCCGCAGGCCGTTGGCAACCGCTAGCAACTCCGACACTTCGTGGAAGAATACCGCCCCCGCCACGCTCAGGATCCCGCTGAGTGCCGAGGGGATCAGCAGGGCCAGCACAGTCAGGGAAAACACGATATTCTGGGTGCTCACCGACCGGGCCTTTTTGCCCAGGCGGATGGCGAAGGGGACTTTGCTGAGGTCGTCGCCCATCAGGGCAATGTCGGCGGCCTCGATGGCAGCATCGGTACCGGCCGCGCCCATGGCCATCCCCACTGTCGCGCGGGCCAGCGCCGGCGCGTCATTGATGCCATCGCCCACCATGGCTACGGTGCGGTAGCGCTTTTCCAGTTCCTCCACCGCTTTGATTTTCTCCTCCGGCTTGAGGCCCGCCCGCACGTCTTCGATTTCCAGCTCGCGGGCGAAGGCCTGGGCTGTGCGCGGGTTGTCGCCCGTCAGCATGGCCACCTTGACGTGCATCCTCCGCAGTGTGCGCACCACCTCCGGGGCGTCGGGACGGATTTCGTCCCGCACGGCGATAATTCCGACGATCCCGTCCTGGTTGCCCAGCAGCACCACGGTTTTACCCTCGGCGCGCAGCCGTTCGATGGT
>CAYXFI010000141.1:0-8896 GCA_964464205.1 uncultured Cytophagia bacterium | reverse complement strand
CATGAAAATGGGACCCGATGGGTACATTTACTACGTGAACATTCTGAGCTACATATTCCGCGTTTCCCCGCAGGGTACTGACGAACTGTTCGCCACCTTGCCGGGAGGCGCTTTCGACCTCGACTTCGATTCGCTCGGCAATATCTACTGCGGTGGCAGCGGCGGGGCGCTGTACCGGGTGCGACCCGACAAATCCGTGGAGACCGTGGCCGACTACAGTTCCATCTACATCCGCAGCATACGTGTATTCGGCGGATACGTGTACGTGGGTGGAAAGGACAACACCACTGGAACGCAGGCAGTGTGGCGCAACAAACTCACGGCCGAAGGTGCCCTCGGTGAACGGGAGCTGTATTTCGATTGGAGCGCCAATCTTGGGGCCGGCGCCGATCTGCTGGCCATCACTTTCGCCGCAGATGGCGACATGTACGTCGGTACGAATGGGCCAGAAGCCATCGTCGTCGTCCATCCGGACCGGTCGTTCGAACCGCTCTACCCCGGCGTGCTGGAGCCGGAAACCTACGCGATGACGTGGGGCAACGACGTGTATCTGTACGTGAACCGCCGTAGCGACGATCCGAAAAAGAAGCGGATCTTGCGGATCAACATGCAGAAAAGGGGTGCTCCCTACTACGGCAGACAGTGATCTGTCGGAGCACGGTGGCCCGAAAGGGCACCGCCGTAAGCAGCCAAGGTTCTTGGCTCCGATTTGTTGACGCGAGCAAGGCAAGCACACAGAGGAAGCGGAAAAGAGGGGGCTGCGAGAGGGATTCTGTGGCGGAAAGCTCGCGCCTTGAGGGGCCGAATGGGCGGCGTGCCGGCCAGAGGCAGGCCAGTGCGCCGAGGGGGCCGACACAGGAAATGTCGGTTCTTTGAGCCATGTGGCAAACGGACAGAAGCTGGCGGGGCTCAGGGCCGTCCATCGGATCTACAGATCAAAGTAGGCGAAACCGGGAGCCGAACTCAAAGCTCAAGGAGGTGATGAGGCCATTTGGATGTTGGGCAACGGACTGGAGGTCGGTCAACCAGCGAAGGAAAGGAGGTGATACCTACACGAGGGCGAAAGGGGGGCTTGTCAAGTTGGTCGAACACTCACGTGGAGTCCGGAAAAACGTAGGATGAAGAGAGAAGGAGAGGAGTGCGAAAAATGAGAAGAGTTGTGGTTTCGGTTCTGGCAGTTCTGTTGTTGGCGGCTGTTTCGTACGCCCAGCCGGGGAACTGGACGTTCGAGAAGCTGCTGGTTGACTTTCGTCTCCCGCAAAGCAACGCGTACGGCGTCCACGCCGTCGTGGTCGACCCCGATGATCACATCTGGGTGGGCCTGCACGCAATCACGACCGACACCATTTTCACCGCAGCGGGCGATACCATCCCCCTCAACCCGATCTTCGTATTTGACAAAGATGGCAATCAGTTGTCCTTCTCGCCAATCAAATTCCTCACGGTGAACGGTCAAACCGACACCCTGAGCACCGCTTTGAAGTGCAAGGGCATGCACCTGGATCACGAGGGCAACATTCTCTACTCGGCGGGTGGTCAGGCCCTGTACAGGATCAACTACAAGACCGGCGAGGCGATGGCGAAGTGGGAGTCGCCCATCAAGTCCTCGCTGACCGAGGCCGGTGTGGACGCCCAGGGCAACATCTACATTGGCTACGTGCTCGGTAAGGACAAGCCCGTCTACATCCTGGACAAAGACTTCAACATGATCGGCACCGCCATCGACACGCTCGGCTACATCAACCGGACCATCGAGGTCACGCCGGACGGGAAGGATCTCTACACCGGCTCGACCTGGAACGGCTTCGGCATCGTCCACTGGCACAGCGACATCCCGGGCGTGCTGAAGTACGCGCCGGTCGACACGTTCGGCAACTGGTACAACGTGACCGTGGGCGACACCACCTACGAGATCGTGTACCTGTGGGCGAGCTGTCTCGACTGGGGTCCGCGCGGCTACCTGTGGGCTGGCAACCTGCGCCCCGACTGGTCCGGGCCGAAAGGCGGTATGTACTACGCCTACGACGTAGTCACCAAGCAGTGTGTGGACAGCGTGGGAATCTCCATGGGTGACTCGTCCAAAGGCGGGATCTACAGTCCGCGAGGCGCCGCGTGGAGCAACGACGGCAACACCATGTACCTCGGGGACTACGATTACAACGTTGTGAGCGTGTGGAAGTATACCCCGACCGGTGTTGTGGACCAGGCCCGACCGAAGCTACCCGCGCGCTTCGAGCTGGGCCAGAACTACCCGAACCCCTTCAATCCAACCACGGTCATCCCCTTCAGCCTGACCAAAGACTCGCACGTCCAGCTCAAGATCTACGACTCAATGGGACGCGAGGTTGGCACCCTGCTTGACAGAAAGCTTGCCGCTGGTCACCACAAGATCCTCTTCAACGGAGCGGGCCTACCCTCCGGCACGTACTACGTGAGTCTTGAGGTTGAGGGAAGCGTCCAAACCCGTAAGATGGTGTTGATCAAGTAGCCAAGGAACAAACTCCTGCGGTTTCGGGGAAGGGCCGGCGACTTTCGTCGGCCTTTCCCATTTGGGGGATGCAAGCCGAGGATCTCCGCCTTCGGCGAATCGAAGGCAGGCGGATTCCACTCCGCTCGGCGCTGCTACGGGTTGCGCGCGTCACTTTCGCAAGTCTTCAACAGAAGGAAAGTCAGACAGTTCCTCTTCGCCCCGAGTGGCGAGGTCCCCTTCCAGGAATGCCCCAGAGTCGGGTCAACCAGCAGTCCGATTGGCTGGAAGCCTGCCCCCAACTGAGCGTCAGTCAGACTTCGAGCTCGTGGAACAGAACCGGGAAAAGTAGCCGGGCCAACCGCCTCGAGGCACGGTCCAGGTACCGGCATTCTTGTTCCGTGAAAGCGTAGGCGTTCCGGTGAGCCAGGGTCACCGTTCCGATGGCAACGTTCTCGTGCACAATAGGGATAGTCAAAAACGAACGCACGGGATGATGACGATGTCTCCGTCCGTGGTGGATATTTCTGAGTGCCACCGTCTTTTTGTGCTCCAGCGCCCACGCTGATAGCCCGTTACCGAAGCGAAACCGGAATGCCACGATGAAATCCATTTCCTCCCCGCGCGCGGCAACGGATCGCAACAGGCCGGTCTTCCGATCCAGCAGAGAAACGGACCCCCACGCAAAATCCACTCGCTTCGAGATCCGGGCCAGGAAATCCCGGGCAATCGCTTGAAGCGATCTCTCGAGATCCACCCGGTCGGGATGCGTACGGAGCCGTCGCTTCTTCAGCTCCCTGCTCAGTCCGTCCATGGTACGTGCCCCGCTTCAGAAGCTCGCCAGTGCCTGTTCCTCTGTGTCGTAGATCTCGAAGAACTTGGACAGGCGCGTAAGGTCGAACACCCGGCGAACGTTGCTCTGCAAGCCATAGAGTTTGAGCACGCCATTCGACTTGCGAGCCATCTTCAGCCCCGTCACCAACACGCCCAAAGCCGAGCTGTCCACGTACGTGACCCGCGACATGTCCACGAGCAACTTCTTCATCCCACGCCGGATGCTCTCCTCGATTTCCTCCCGCAGGGGCTGGGAAGTTTGGACGTCCAATTCGCCCCTGGGTCGAAGCACCAGGACGTCTTCCGCCAATGTTGCAATCTCCGGCATACTCCACCTCGCTGTTTAGCCACCGATTGTTGAACCGCTCCTCCGCTCGTGAACCAGAGTACCTGCTGTACCACCACCGGGCGGAGCCCACAAGAAGAACAGCGTCAGATCTCGTGCCACCCAGTCATTGCTCGGCCATCTCCCGTTCATCGAGCCTGCATTCCGCATTGTGGCTCCAGGCTCCGTCTTTCGTCCGGCTCACGGTGTTTCTTGACCATGATGAGCTCGGTCCCAACGTCATGGGAAGTATCGTACACCACCTCGTCCATCAATGTCCGCATCAGGTACAGGCCGATGCCGCCATCCCGCAAGTCGTCCAGATCCCGGGACCGCAGCTGCGTGATATCCACCTTACGACCGAAATCCCGGAGGCGAACCTCAACTTCCCCTTTCTTGCCGATCAGCCGCACCCTGATCTCCCCGTCTTGGCGCCAGCGGTACGCGTGCTCGATGATGTTCGCCACCGCCTCATTCACGGCCAGCATCACGTCATGCACCTCCTCGGGGGAGAAGCCGGCAAACTCCGCAACCTCCGCAACCTGCCTACGCAGATCGGCCAAAATGCCCGGCTGGCTGGGATACGTCAGCTCACGTAGCATGGTCGGCGCCGCCATCCAGTTCAAGGGCGTAGAGCCGCCTCCGGTGCACGTCCATCAGCCACTGGAGCAGATTCGCAGCCGCAACCACGAGTGCCTCAGGGGCCTCCTCGGGCAGACCCAGAGCTTCGCGCACATGCTGGGCATCGAGCACGTCTTCGGAGATTGCGGGGCGATCATCAGCCATCAGGTCACCCAATCCACGCTTTCGTAGCCTGGTGACATTTCCAGGGCCTGCCAAACGGAAGAAGGCTCTCTGTCCCACAGGGAAACGGAGAAGTTGGCCAGTAGCATCTTGTCCAAGTTCAGGGCTTTCTCCAGCTCGCTGCTGCGGCCCTGCAGCATCTCGGCCAGTTCCAGAGACTCGCACCTCACCTCCACCGTGGCGTAGCGGCCGTTCAGCGTAAGTTCAATCCCCAGGGGACCGAGCACGGAATCCTGCAAGTAGAGCAACAGTCGGTGCACCCCTGCCTTCTTGCGTCCCCGCCCCACCTCTTTCCGGTACAGCGAGTGTAGCTCTACGGGCCTGCCGTTCAGCAGAAGCCATGCCCGCACCAGCGGAAGCTCACGGTTATTCTCTCGTGAGGAAGCTTCTTCCTCACCGCCTCCGCCGACCCTGATTCTCGGCACGGGTTCCATTGCGACCACGCGCCCGTAGATCACATCAGCTTCGGACAGATCCACTTCGCTTTCGGCGACCCACTCACCATCGTCGGATTGCACGAGGTAGCGACCGTCGGGTAGTTTTCGCAGCACCCGTGCGCGTACCCTCTGCCCCACGCGCCAGCCAGGCCTCGCTTTGCCGCGCCCCACTTCAGACTCGTGGTCCACTGGCCCGATGGGTCCCACAATCGTCATTCCTCTCCTCTCAATCAGTCTTCCACCAGCTCAAGGGTGAGTTCACGGTGGGGCGTAGTCATGTCGACTGCGGGCCGCGCGGCACGAACCTCAAGCGCCAGCCGCACTTCCTCCCGTCCGATGCCCAACCGTCGGGCGATCTCCGCCACGGTCACACCCCGGTCGGCCAGGGCGTACACCGACTCAAGCTGACTGCGGAACGATGACCCCGCCCGCACGTGTGCCTCCGAAGCAACCGCGCGCTCCACCACGACACGAGGAGATCGTTCCTCGCTCTCCTCCGGGGCCGCTGCCGCGGCGGGCGGTGCACTTTCCCCATCCCGCCCTTCGGACTCGCTCCCCCGCAGGGTTTCCGCCTCGCTCTGCAGCCTGAGAGTCAGAAGCCGTTCGAACACGTCCTGCCGGGCTCTTTCGAATTCCTCCGACTTCACCGAAAGCCGCGCTCGTGGCACGCGTGCAGTCCGGCGGAAAGAACGCAAGACCAGAAGGACCACAGGTGCCATGATGCCGCTCGCCAGGATCATCGCCATTGCCGCTACGCGGAGCCACCCCGTTTCTTGCCGGGTCGAAACGGGCGAGGTTGATACACTCGCACGTGATACTGGATTTCGGAGAGGCTGAGGATTCTTCGGATGCTTGGATTCAGCTGGGACACCCTTAGTTTCGGCAGGCGGCTCCTTTTCTGTAGTAAGGGAATCACGAGCATGTGCGGAAGCTTGCGGCAGTGCTCCCCGCTCCGTTGGAAGATGGGCAACTCGCTGAGCAGGCGTTTCGGCTTTCGCCCCCTCGCGACGCGACACGACCGTTTTTGGCGCAATTCGCTCCAGGAGCGCCCGCGCCTCCAACGCAAGCCGCGGGTCCGCCAGGGCCCGCCGCGCATTGAAAGCCGCAAGTCGGCGCTCTCCCAAAGCGAGCCGAGCGCGGGCAGCTTCCAGGTAGGGCCGCAAGTCACCTGGTCGCAGTGCCAGAGCCTTCCGGTATTGCTTCAGCGCGAGCCGGGGATTCCCGTGCGACGCGAAGTACTTTCCGGCCTCCAGGTAGAACTCGGCGTCCGCGGGCTCCTGGAGGGAAACCCGGATCACCAGCTCCCCGCGTGTCTCACTCCACCGCACCCGGCAGCTCGGCCTTGCTCGGCGCACGAGCACGAGCTCGGTCCTGCCGTCCCCACGACGACGCACCCGCAAGCCCCGCACAATCGGGTCCGCTTCCCACGCAGAGACGGATCGGCTGAAAGCGGCTGAATCCGACACTTCAACAACGAAGGTGGCGCTGTCACCACGAACGTGCCCCTCCACCAGCCGAACCGGGAAACGCAACTCCGTTTCGAGCACATCGAATCGGTGCTCAGCCCAACTCGGCTGACAGCCGGCCAGTGCCAGAGCCAACCCCACAAGCCAACGCACCGTACCTCCGGACATCAACCCGCCACCTCCTTCGGCTTGATCACCATGTCCATCAAGCTCTCCGCCCGTTCCATCTCCGCATGGAGCTCGTCCAGGTACGGCTCGAAATCCACGCGTCCGGTGCTGGTCTTCTGCAGACCGAGCGCTTCCACGGTAGACGGATCAACGCTGGGCAAACCCGAGTCGCCGGAGTGACCGTAGCCTCCCCGTCGTACGAGCGCGTCGCAGAAATGCACGAGGTGGCACAGCTGCCTGCCACGCAGCGCCTCGGAAGGGTGATGATGGTAGGCCAGTGCTTCCACGATCGTCTTGGGCAAATTCCACCGCTCCACCATCCAGGCTCCGATCCTGCCGTGACTCACGCCCAGCACCTTCTCCTCGGCCTCGTAGAATAGCAGGTTCTCCGTGTTCGCCTTCCGCAGGATCTTTCGAAATTCTTTCCTCATGTAGTTGTTCAAAACGAGCTTGCCGATATCGTGGATCAGCCCGGCCACAAAAGCCTCTCCCACGATGTGGTAGTGCAACTTCTGCGCGAACAACCGACAGGCGATGCCCGTGGCCATCGAATGCTCCCAGAACAGCGAGTAGTCGAACCACAGGTCGCCTTCCGGCTGGCTAAACTTCTCGATCACGGACACGCTCAGCACCAGATCTCGTACTGTCTCGTAGCCCAACAGGACCACCGCCAGATTGATCGTGCCGATCTTGCGGGGGAAACCGTAGTAGGAGGAGTTCGCCAGCTTCAGCACCTTGGCGGTGAGTACCTGGTCCGTGGCGATGATCCGCGCGAGATCCTGGGCGCTCGTCCTTGGATCCTGCACCATCTGGACCACCTTCGCCACCACAGTGGGCAGCGTGGGGAGAGAAAGCACGCTCTGCGCTATCCTCCGCACCCGATCCGCCTCGGACACGAACCCCAGATCCTCGCCGGGCGACAACGACACGTTCGTTTGTTTCGTCACCATCTGCGCACCGTCCCTCTCTCGCTCTCTACTCCGTCCCCTCACGCCGACACCGGCGTGAGCATGGGCCCATCTCCTCCCGTTGCAGGACGCCTCCGGTAAGTCAGGTCCTCAGATGATCCACGAACCTCCGAGATGCCGGAAGCACAAATCACTCCGCCGCGGCAATGATCGACCCGTCACCAGCAGCCGATCAGCCCCGGACAAATAGGCGCGGTGTTCGTCTCGATCGAAATGAACCGCGGAGCAACATTCCGTCCGTTCTGACTCTGACTCCGCCGCTCTTCTTGCCAGCACGGCCGAGAATCATCCCGACGCTGGCGTTGCTCAGGAGTCTTCTCTCCGCTTGCTCCGTGCAAGGCATCGCTGTCCCCGAATTGGGGGCTCCTGGCGCCGGGGAAGCATCACCGGCTTTCGAGCGCCCGAACCTGCCCGGCTCAACCCCTGCTTGCCCCGAAGTAGCAGCCCGACCGCCGCTCGGCCTGTGGTGCCACAAAAACTGGGCGAGGCCCACGGTCACACGAGCACGTCCACCGTCTGCCCCAGGGGCCCCTCCTCCCTATCCTCGTCGCCCTCCTCGGGTCGGGTCTCTTCGTCCGTTCGTCCTTCGTTCTCCTCGCCCGAGTTTTCTTTTTTCTCCCGCTCGTTTCGCACGCGTTCCTCTTCCTCAGCCCGCCGGGGTTTGGACTGCTCCTCGGCCGCTTTTTCCAGAAGGTGCAGATGGAAAGTCTGCTGGTCCGTCTCCGGTTGTCGCCGCTGTACCTGATTGACCCGGTCCGCGTAGGGCGTCTTCGAGAGATTGTCCGCGAGATCGATTGGGCGAATCATTCTCGCCCCTCCCGAGCTTCGTTCTCACGTTGGGGCGCGCGCCCCCGGCCTGCAGCGGTGCAGATTGGGCGTCACTGTTCCAGTACCTCCTCTCTCAGCCGGGCGCGAAGCGTGGCCACGGCTTTCGTGTGGATCTGCGAGACCCGTGACTCGGTGATTCCGAGAACTTGGCCGATCTCTTTCAGTGTGAGCTCCTCGTAGTAGTACAGAGCCAGCACCAGCTTTTCCTGCTCCGGCAGGTTGTTGATCGCCTCTACCAGCACACGCTTCAGCTCCTCACGTTCAATCGTCTCCAGAGGGGTCTCAGCCAGGGGATCGCGCACAATTTCGTACAGACCGCTCTTTCCAGTTTCTTCGTCCTCCAGCGCTGTATCCAGAGAAAGCAGCGCCGCCGTACTCAGGTCCCGAAGCAGGGCTCCGATGTCCTGCAAATCGACATCGAGGCGTTCGGCCAATTCCTTCCGGGACGCGGTCCGACCCAGATCTTTCTCGAGCTCTTCGGCCGCTTTTTCGTACTTGCGCGCCTTGGAGCGTAGCGAGCGAGGGGCCCAGTCCAGCATTCGGAGCTCATCGAGGATAGCGCCGCGCACCCGCGGCAGCGCGAAGGTTTCGAACTTGAC
>CAYXFI010000140.1:0-8967 GCA_964464205.1 uncultured Cytophagia bacterium | reverse complement strand
CGGGATTCCCGCGGATCAGGTCCACGGCGGCAGATCTGTCCACGAACCACTGGAGTTCACCCGAACGGGGCCTCACGCGCGCAGCCGGCAGATCACCTCCCGACCCCCGGAGGACGCGAGCCAAGACGTCGGACTTTTTCGGGCCGCTCACCAGAAACGCCACGACTCGCGCTTCGTTGAGCACGGGGAGGGTTAGCGTCACCCGGCACTTCGGCTCAACGGGGGCCGTGGCAGCCACCACCAGGCGCTCGCGCTCCTCGAGAGCCGACGAACCCAGGAAAAGCGAAGCAGTGTGGCCATCCTCGCCCAGTCCGAGAAAGATCAGATCGAAACGCGGCAGTTCCTCCTGCCGCAGCCCAAAGCAACGACGCAGTTCGTTTTCGTACGCTTCCGCCGCTTCCCGACCCAGCTCGCCGCGAATCCTGTGAATCTGCTCCGGGGCTAAGTCGATCCGGCTCAGCCAAAGCTTCCACGCAAGTCGGTAGTTGCTGGCGGGGTGATCCGGGGGAACGCACCGCTCGTCGGCCCAGAAAACCTGCAGGGGAGCCCAATCCAGTTCCCGTCTTTCCCCAAGCTCCCGAAACATGCCGGCGGGCGTGTTTCCGCCTGATAGGGCGATCCGGAAGGGACCGCCGCGTTTGCTACGGATCTGCAACTGGCGCAACAGGAATCTGGCCGCCGCGCGGGCGAGGGACTGCGAATCCGGCAGGATATGCACCTGTTTCACTTCGCTCCCCCGTGCCCGCCGCAACTGTGGATCCAACGCCGACCGTCCCGTGCAAGGAGCTCGTCGGCGCCGGACGGACCCCAGCTCCCGGGTTCGTAGACCTCCAGCGGTGGCCCCTCACCCCGCTCCCAACCCTCGATGATGCGATCGATGAACTCCCACGCGATCTCAATCGAGTCGCTCCGGGTGAACAGAGACGCATCACCGTTCAGGGCGTCGAGTAGCAGTCGCTCGTAGGCTTCCGGCAGACTCTCGGGCCCAAATGCCTCGTCGTAGTGGAACGTCATGTCCACCGGGCGAGTCTCCGAAAGCGTGTCGGGCACTTTCACCTCGAACCGCAGGTGCATCCCTTCGTGCGGCTGAATGCAAAGGGCGAGGAGATTTGGACGGATTCGTGCGCCTTCCGGCAGAGGGAACATCAGGTGCGGAGGCTCCTGAAACGACACAATGATCTCCGTGACCTTGGTGGCGAGAGCTTTGCCCGAACGCAGGTAGAAGGGCACTCCCTTCCATCGCCAGTTGTCGATGAACAGCCGTACGGCTGCGAAGGTGGCGGTATCGCTGTTGGGGGCAACTCCCGGTGCGTCGCGGTAGCCCCGGTACTGACCGCGCACGGTGTGGAACGGCACCCCTTCGGGCCAGATTGGCCGAAGCGCCTTCAACAGCTTCACTTTCTCGTCCCGAATGGCGTCGGCGTCAAAGGAGGCCGGCGGCTCGATGGCCACCAGCGCGAGCAACTGCAGCAGATGATTCTGGAACATATCGCGCAGCACCCCAGCCTGATCGTAGTATCGGCCACGATGCCCGACGTCCACGCTCTCGGCCACGGTGATCTGCACGTGGTCCACGTAGTTTCGATTCCAGATGGGCTCGAAAATGGCGTTCGCGAAGCGGAAGAACAAAATGTTCTGCGCCGTTTCCTTGCCCAGGTAGTGGTCGATCCGGAAGATCTGTCGCTCTTCAAAGACCGAATGGAGGACCTGATTGAGCCGCCGCGCCGACTCCAGGTCATGACCGAAGGGCTTCTCCACGATGATGCGCTTCCATCCGCCGTTCTCCTCCGCCCAGCCCATTGCACCGATCCGCCCGACGATCTCTTCGTACACCCCGGGTGCCGTCGCGAGGTAGTAGAGACGATTGGCGCTTCCGGCCTCCAGCCGGTGCAGGGTATCGGAGAGGGTGACAAGGTCACGTGTGGAGTGGTAGTCGCCAGCCACGTAGTGTAGACTCCTCGCGAATTGGGCCCACGATGAGGGGTCGAAAGACTGGGGACGAAACCTCCTCACCCCGGCTTCCATCTTCGTGCGGAATTCTTCATCCGTCATCCTGGTGCGGGCGAACCCCACAACGTTGACCGGCCAAGCCAGTTTTCCCTTGCGGTACAGCTCGTAGAGGGCGGGCACGAGCTTGCGCTGCGTCAGATCGCCCGACGCCCCGAAGATCAGCATGCTTGTAGACCCACCGCCGCTGGATCTAAGGTTCATTGCGGCATTCCCGCCGAGATTGCGTAGGGTCCGTTCAACAACTCCACGCGCGGAAGGAAGGAGCTCATCGCGAACCAGAAAACCAGTGTCACTCGCGGGGGAACGTACGGACCTGTTCGCGAGCGGGCCTTCAACGTAGGGACCCTCCCACAAGTTCCACCAGCTCAGAGCCCGAAGATCCCGGGCAAAGCCCAAAAGTGCCGCCGAGAAGCACCGTTTTCCCCGAGGTCTCTCGCGGTCGCTGGCAGACCCGGTGAACTGACTCTTGTGTAGAACCCACCCTCAGGTCAGGCCGGGCTTGTCGAACCCTGCCCACTTTTCGACCATGCCTGCGAGACCGTTTCGCGCGCCGTCGCAAAAACGGGAAGCCGGGGGGCCAAGAGCCTTACGGCCCACTTCCCCCGCTTCACCTCGCCCAGGCGCGCAGATCTTCCGGCGAGATCTCGCGCTTCTCAAATCCCGGTCCCTCCCAGGAGACCTTCAGGTCCTGGCCCGCGCCGACCTGCAGGTAACGAACCTCGATGAGATGAAGACCTGGTTGCAACACCACCGTGCCGGAGCGCTCCTGGTAGCCGTGGGGACCGTCGTTGTCCACAAGGAGGCGGCCGTCCACGAACAGCTTGGTGCCGTCGTTGGAGCCCGAGTAGAACGTGTACGGCCCCGCTCGGTCGACTTTCAGAAAGCCGAACATGACCAGCGCGTAGTGGTCGCGGTTCGTCTCCACCAGGTCGAGGCGGAACTGATCCACGACTCCTGTCTTGTCCGGTGTGAGGTCGAAAGGATTCGGGGTACGTGCCCAGTGACCCACGTAATAGCGGTACTGCACACCGGGCCTTGGTCGTACCGCGGCGAAGCGCGCCACAGCAACTTCGCTCGGCACACAGCCCTTTTTGAACGCCCGTGCTCGCAGTTCCGTGTCGGTCTTCACGGTAAGCGATCCGGAGCAGACGGGACTGGAAAGCGTTGGATCGCTCCCGTCGGTAGTGACGTGAATCTCAGCCCCTGGAGTCCTCGTCCACACACGCACCCGGAGAGAATCCCGGAAGAAGACATCCACCGGTTCAATGGTCGGTCTGATGACCTGGAGCGTATCCAGAGGCAAAAGGGCGGTAATACTGGCGACGTCGCCCGCGAAGACCTTCGCTTTCAACGTACAGGCAGACACCTGCAGAAAGGGTCCCGTGTAGCGTGGGGAGCTGCGGGTCGGCTCGGTGCCGTCAACCGTGTAGTGAATCTCAGCATCCTGGCCGAGCGGATCAATCGAGACGTAGCCGATTTCGCTCCGCTGGATTAGCGGACGGAGGGGGACAGGTAGCGGACTGCGGGCAAGGACATCAGGGGCAGGCTCATGTTGGTCGTACGGCCTAAGAACGAAGGCGAAAGCGGTGACTTCGGGTCGTACTTCGTACTGGGGCAGAATCTCCGGGCCGCAGCTCGCGTTACCGACACCCCGCATTCGGGCATCGAGGGTCAGGTACACTTCCGGGTGGCGCCGAAGTTCCACGGTGTGTTTGGCGCGCTCCAGCTCAGCCTCGCTGAAGTGCAAAGCGGTCATGGCAAACGGTCCGGAGGCGCCTACGGCCAGCAGGCCAAAACCCGTGCTGTCGGTCAACAGGCACCACCGCACGTCCTGACGGCTGCCGTTGTGCTGCGGCATGATGTAGGGCGTGTACAGCGAGTCCACGGTGCTGCGGTAGAGGCAAACTGCAGCACCGGTCTTGCGGTCCGGGTAGTTCTCGTGCGGACCGCGTCCGTACCAGGTCACGTTTTCCAGACCCGGGGGCAGCCGCATGGTCAACCCGATGCGAGCGAGACTCGGCAGGTGGCTCACCGGAAGGAAGCAGCCTTCGAGCAGAAGGGTACCGTCCGGGAAAATCGAGTAGGCGCAGTCGACGAGAACACACGCACCCGCCTCACTCTCGTAGCGATGCGTGGTCTGGATCGTCACGTGGCCGTCCGCGGCAGTTGTCGCGCGGAAGCTCTCGAGCCTGGGCACCAGCCGATCCAGCCCGGCTTTCTTCCAGGCGACCTTGACTCTGACGTCGTTGTCCAGTGGGGCGCGGTAGAGGGTAAGCCGCGGTCCGCCCCCGGAAACGAGAAGTGGTCGCTTCTTCCAGGAGAAGTCATCAAGGAATCCAGTGGTGCGGTCAAAGACCAGGCGCAAGCGGTCGTTTGACACGGTCACCTGATGGGGCCCGTCAACCGCACGCAGCGGTTCACCCGTCGTGGGGACGGCCGGCTGCAACCGTTGAGCCGGGGCGAGAAGAAACTGTTCCCAGGCGACCTCGTGGCCAGCGGGCGCCCAGCGCGTCGATTCGGCCAGCACGAAGTGCAGTTCGAGCCAGTACTCGCGCTCGAGCTTCCGCGGAAAATCGGACACGGGAATATGCAGAACCATCTCCTGGCCGGGTGGCAGTTGCAATCTACCCAAACTGCCGGAGCGAACCGCTTTGCCATCCTCTGTGATGCGCCATTTGGCGACAAAACGGTTCAGATCGGTGAAACGAAATCGGTTGGCGACTTTGATGTAGCCGTCCTGGAGGCTCACGGGGCTAATGGCAATGTTCTGGTAGACCTTCTTCACTTCCCACATCTTGGGAGAAACGCGCCGGTCGGGAAAGATCAAGCCGTTGATGCAGAAATGACCTTTGCTGGGCGTGCCGGGCGGTCCGAAGTCGCCTCCATAGGCGAAGTATTCTTGACCTGAGCTGTCCTGCTTCAGCAACCCCTGGTCAACCCACTCCCAGATGCACCCACCGATGAAGATCGGGTACTTCTCGATGACCTCCCAGTACTCCTTCAGGTTTCCGCAGGCGTTGCCCATGGCGTGGGCGTACTCGCATATGAAGTAGGGCTTGGTGTGACTCCCTTTGGCGTAGGCCACCATGTCGTTGATCTTCGGGTACATGCGACTGTACACGTCGGCCACGTCGTTGTAGCCTTCGTAGTGGATGGGTCGAGTCGGGTCCAGCCGGTGGGCCAGGTCGCGCATCGCGAAGAAGGTGTCCCCGGTTCCGGACTCGTTGCCGAGCGACCACATCACCACACACGGATGGTTCTTGTCCCGCTGGATCATGCGCTCCAGACGGTCGAGGCAGGCGGGTTTCCAGAGGGGATCGCTGCGCGGGATGAGCCCGTTCACGCCCTGCGACTCGAGATTCGCCTCGTCGATCACGTAGATACCGTAGCGATCGCACAGCTCGTACCAGTACGGGTGGTTGGGGTAATGGGACGTTCGCACGGCGTTGATGTTGAACCGCTTCATCAGGAGGACGTCCTGAAGCATCGTCTCGCGGGGCACAGCCCGCCCGAACCGGGGGTGGTGTTCGTGACGATCAACGCCTTTCAGCAGCACCGGCACACCGTTGACCAGAAATCGCCCGTCACGCACCTCGATTTCGCGAAAGCCGAACGTGCTCCCGGTAGTCTCGAGAAGGCTGTCACGATCCGCTTTGAGGGACAACACGAGCCGATACAGATTCGGCGTCTCGGCCGTCCATTTCGCAGGGTTGCGAACGATGGTGGAAAGCACTACCGTGGTTTCCGCGCGGGCTGGCAAGCTCGGCACCGCTCCGGTCAGTCGAGCAACGGCTTCGGAAGAACCCTCTCGGGTAACAGCGGCCAGAACCTCCGCCGGTGCAGATGGTTTGCCGCCGTAGTTGCGAATGCTGACGCGGAGGCGGAGAGTAGCATCGCGGTACTGGCGGTCCAGATCGGTATGAATGGCGAAATCACGGATGTGGAGAGATGGCGTGCTGAAGAGGTAGACATCGCGGTAGATGCCGCTGAAGCGCCACATGTCCTGGTCTTCCAGATAGCTCCCGTCGGACCAGCGGTACACCTCGACGGCGAGGACGTTGGTCCCCTCCTTGATGTAGGGAGTGATGTTGAACTCCGCCGGCGTCATGCTCCCCTGGCTGTACCCTACGCGCTCGCCGTTCACCCACACGTAGAAAGCCGACTTCACCCCATCGAAATGGAGGAAAACCTGTCGACCGCGCCAGGTCCTGGGGAGCACGAATGTGCGGCGGTAGGACCCCACCGGGTTTCGGTCGTGGGCAACGCGCGGGGGTTCGGGCAGCGCGAAACTCAGGCGCGAGTTCACGTAGATGGGCACCCCGTAGCCGTAGAGTTGCCAGTTGCTCGGTACGGGCAGGTCGTCCCAAGAACTGACGTCGTAGGAAGGCTTGAAGAACTCCGCCGGCCGCTTGGACGGGTTCGGCGACCAGTGGAATTTCCAGGCGCCGTTCAGCGACATGTAGTAGGGAGAACCCTCCCACGTTCCGTCCAGCGCCTGCCGGACTGTGGCGAAGGGAATGGCGGTGGCGTGGGGCGGCTCCCTGTTGATTCCGAAGACGGCGGGATCCTCCCAATCTGGTGCAGTTGGGTGGGAACAGCCCGCCAGCGAGAGGGCCAAGCCAACCGCGACGAACGAACCTGACAGCATCGAATTTCTGCGCATCCTTTGCCTCTCCACTTTACGAATGCGGTCGAACCATGCCCTTCTTCTGTGGATCCTCGTCGTGCCTGGCAACCGCAGAGAGTGGGTTGCCATGCAACACCTACCCTTACGTCAGCCTGAGCACTTTTCGACCGGGACTCTTGCGTCCTGACGGCCGTTGCTAACGGAAGACAGTCGATTCTCGCGCCATAGCTGCCCTCACGTTTACTTGCGCTTGTCGAGTCCCGACTGCTTGGGATGGGATCGCCGAAGCCATGCCCGCTCTTAGACCGTGTCTCTTGAAAAGACCAGGTCGCGGCGGGTGGTCTGGTTGCCGTTGGTGAACTCGAACTCGTCGGTCACGTGGAAGGCGTTGGCCTCCAGGTTCGCCGGATCCAGCAGGTGCACATTTCGCTCCCGCCGTTCGGCCTCCACAAAGACGGTCCTGAGCCCCTTGAGGTACTCCCAGGTTTCCCTCGATACTCGGGCGAATACGCTCGAGCAGGCCGCGACTCCTCAGCCTTCCGCAGATCGACAACGCCGGGGTTGAGGCGCTGGAGCTGCTCCACCAGCACCTGGTGGAGGACTGGGTTCTCTTTGCCCCGCCGCAGGCGCAGGGTCTCATCTGGCGGCAGGTATGTCCAACCCGCCTCCGTGGCCTAACGGATCAGAGGATTTTGCACCACGCGGCGTTCGCTGGGAAGGGTCATTGGGTACCCTCCAATGTGCCGGAGGTGGGGTCACGCTGATGTCCCGTCCTGACGCTGCGGGCATCTTCGCGGATCATCTTCCAGATGTCCCGGGCCACGGGATCTGTGCCGGTGGCGTGCGGGTTGCAGCGGTCCAGATGCCAGCGCAGTGGGTTTTCGGCGATGTATCGGCGAATGCGTTGCAGGGCGGCATCGTCGCGGATGATGTGTTCCCAATAGTTGCGTTGCCAGACGGGTGCGCCCGGCGTCCCGCGCATGACGTTGATCCGTTTCGTCACGGCGGATTTGAACCCGGCGATGAACGATGCCAACGAACGGGGCGTCGGACCACGGGGTTGATCCGGTAGGGGCAACCGGCCGGTTGCCCCTACCCGGTGGGTCGCCCCTACCCGGCCGGTCGCCCCTGCCCGGTGGGTCGCCCCCACCCGGCCGGTGGCCCCTACGATGTCCACAATCCAAACGATGCCGTGGATGTGGTTGGGCATCACAACAAATTCACCGGGGTACAATTCGATTTCCCGTCGCATCCGGGTGGAACGGAACCATTCGTGACGCACGATTTCGCCGTATTGGTTCAACCGCATGTCGCCATCCACCACCTGGCCGAACAGATGTTCACGGTTGTACGTGCAGATGGTTACGAAATACGCCCCTGGTTGGGCATAATCGTACCCGGGCAGGCGGATCGAACGGCGGTGGTGGCGGTTTGGGTCATAACGCGTGGGGCTCATGGGCAATCTCTTCCGATGGTACCAGAACCCAGATCCGCCTCAACGGCAATTGCGCCTGGAGGTCGTCGGGCTCCTTCGTGTGTTGTGAATTGCCTAAAGGTAGCCCTTTGATCGTCCAATTCCAACTGAGGCAGAACAGCATGTCAGGGTGGGACGAGAGATATTGCCTAAGCCTTTCCAGGATGTCGGGGATCGCACCAGGTCGGTTCTTTACCTGCAGCGCAATGATCCCCTTGTAGCGGCCCGGCGGGAACGCAACAATGTCCACAAAGTCCCTGTGAAGGGAGAGAAGGATGCAATCGAGCTGCTGGGCCATCGAAATGACAGCTTCGTCTGCGGAATCAGGAGGCATGTGTCATAGCAACACGAGTACCTCGTGACCCTCCTCGCGAAGAGCCCGAACCACCGACATGGGCACGCAGTGGTCAGCCAGAAATCGCAAACTCATGGCATTGCAATCTCGAATTCAGCCAGCTCACGGGCGTAACTCAAACAGGCGGCAATGTGCTCCTTCGTCAGCTCCGGAAACTCCTCGATGATCTGTTCTGTAGTGGCGCCCTCAGCGAGATAGCCAAGAATGAGGCTCACCGGTATTCTCGTTCCCTTAATCCGTGGCTTGCCTCGTAACACATCGGGCGTGCTCACAATATGTTCTCTCCAATCCATTGCCCCAATCCTCTCGCAATCGTGACGTTCCAATCCATCAGCTCGTCGCTTGCACGCACAGCACCACCAAAGGTTCCGAGGTCGGGACAATCCGTCCCGCACATTCACGGAAGGGGATTCGGCACAAGATCGGCCGCCGCGCGACGCAGCGTGCCTTGTCTACTCTGCCCTGGAACCGAAGATGTGCCGATACCGCTGGATCTGCTCA
>CAYXFI010000139.1:7293-8991 GCA_964464205.1 uncultured Cytophagia bacterium | reverse complement strand
GGGAAAACCACCACGATCAGATCGTTCGCCCGGTTTCTCAGGGCGCGCAGCAGGTGCCATCCGGCCACCCGGTCGGCCAGTTCCCAGAGCTCAGTGAAATGGGCCAGAGCGTACAGCGGCGGCTTGGTGAAGCGTGAGGCATCGCCCCCGCGACGCAGGTGGCGCGTGAGCATGTTGTAGATGTTCACAGGCCTATCGAAATAGCGAAACAGTGTACCCGCGGGCGCCTTCAGATCCCGGTTGAAGAAGACGGCTTCGTAGCCCATGTAGCTCCGTCGCCAGCCATCGGCGCCTCGCGCGAGCAAATTCTTGTCGATCCAGCGGATGCCAGGTATCCCCACGGTTCCGGGGAAACAGCCCGTTAGGAATGGCGCGTAGGCCGGCCCGGTGGTGGAAGGAAAAGACGACACCCCGCGACACAGCACGCCTCTCTCGTAGATGTGCTCCCGAACGTTGGGAAGTTGGCCTTCTCGAAGGAGCTTCACGAATACGTCGTACCGCGCCCCGTCCACAATGGCCAGGACGCACCGCCGATACCGTCTTCCCACGGGCTCCCTCAAAGCGATATCCGGTTCACTTGCTAACCATTGCGGTGGTTGTTGCGGAGAGCTCGCACGGCAGACGCCACGCTCACCAGCACAAGCGCGACGAGCAAGATCAGGATGCCCTCATTGGGCAGATTCCAGGCACTACCCAGCAGGGCCAGCAAGTAGTAGCGTGGGATCCTCCCCACCGCCACCGCGAAGATGTACTGCTCCTCCGTGTGACCGCTGCTCACAGCCATGAACTTGAACGGTGCAAAGGGCAGCGGAAGAAAACCGGCCACCGCCAGCGTAGCGGTGGGGTAGCGCTGGAAGAACCGCCGTGCCAGCTCGTACAGGTGCTTGTCCCGATACAGCCGCTGCAATCGCTTGATCCGGACCACACGACTGAAGGAATGGTAGTCGAGAAACGCCGCCGCCGCCGTTCCCAGTCCCCCGACCGCCGCCACGAGAACCGGCGGGAACAACTTGCCGAAATAGATCATGCCCGGCTCGTGGGGCACGATGGCGATGAAGACGTTCGAAACGAACGAGTACACGAAAACGTACGCGAGCTCGTGCAGTCCCGTGACCAACACGGAGGCCGCCAGCACGCAGACGATCCCAAACAGCAGAATCCACTCACCGGGACGGATCCGGCGTACCGTCCGCACGTTCGCCTGTGTCGGACTTTCCTGCGCAATCGATCGCAACATGGTCCAGTCGTACAATGAATCCTGTTTCCGCTACGTCCGCACCAACTTGCCGTCGCCCTGGGCCACGTGGCGCGCCAACCACCCCACTGCCCGAGCTAGTCCCGTCGCATCTCCTCATTCCAACCGGAGCCAGGTCACTGCGGTTCCAGGCGGGTTGCTACCCGTCTCCTCCCCAGCCGGAGTACACGTCCCATGACGAGTAATCCAAACCCCCGCCCCCGGAGCGTCGGCATTTCTTCCGCGGATCAGGTTGAAACCCTCCTCCGCGAGGGGCTCCCCAGGCAGACGCGCCGGTGGGTCCCTAGCAATCTCCGAGCCAACGTTGGCGTCAAAAGTACGAAACCCTCCTCCCAAAAACAACTCCAGACATTCGCCTTGACTTCGCGCCTGGCGACGCAGGACCGGGTGCAGGCCTGGGCCTCGCCCTCGACGCCCGAACCACCTGCGGGCGCCGTCGGACC
>CAYXFI010000139.1:0-7193 GCA_964464205.1 uncultured Cytophagia bacterium | reverse complement strand
CGCGGACGCTCGGGACCGTCTCCACGCGCGCAGAAGATCGTAGTTGACAACGCAGGTTCGAAGGAGTATCTTTCCGTAGCCGACCAGCGGAGGAAACGATCCGTGGGCACGAACGCGCTGCGGGAGACCGTCGGAACCGGGCCTGACCCTCCAGTCTCGACACGACCACAACTGGAGCACCCCCGGCGCGATCGTCCATCTTTCCTGGAGCTCGACGGGAAGCCCGTTACTTACGTGCTCGTCCTGAGAGTCTGCAAACCGGTTTCCATTCGAGCAGGTGGCCTCGGTGAGCGTGAACTCTCCCCGGGGCTTTACCTGTACGTCGGCAGCGCCAGGAAAGGGGCGCGCTCCCGGCTCAGGCGACACCTGCTGCGGACCAAACCTCTGCGCTGGCACATCGACTACCTAACGACGTCGGGGGCCGCGGAACCGCTGGCGGTGCTCGTGTGGCATGCCGAGCAAGCACACGAGTGCGCGGTCGCGGCGGTGCTGAGCAACTCCCCGGAGATGGAGGTGCCGATCCCCGGTTTCGGGAGCAGCGACTGCAGAGCCGGCTGCCCTGCTCACCTGTTTCACCTGCGAGGGAGCGAAAACCTCGAAATCCCGCTGAGGCTGCTCGCCGCGAGAGCAGGGAGTCCACTGTACTGTTACTTGCTGTGAACCAGCACCGGCCTTGGGGCAGCGATGTCCGTGCAACAGGCCACAGACAGCTTCTCCCCGGTCTACCTGGAGCACTGGCGGAAGGGTCGGTTCCCGGACACGGTGAAATCTCTCAGAGAACTGCTGGCACCGTGCCGGCTTTGTCCCAGGCGGTGTTTGGTGAATCGACTTGCCGGCGAAACGGGGATTTGCCGCGCCGGTGCCCGGGCTCGGGTCTCCAGCGCCTTCCCTCACTTCGGCGAGGAAGAACCCCTGGTGGGCTGGGGCGGGTCAGGCACGATCTTTCTCAGTCACTGCAATCTGCGTTGCGTCTTTTGCCAGAACTACGACATCAGTCACGGTGGAGAGGGCCGGGAAGTCGACCCGAGAAACCTCGCCGCCCTCATGTTGCGCCTGCAGAAACTGGGCTGCCACAACATCAATTTCGTCACGCCCACGCACTACGTACCGCAGATTGTAGAAGCAGTGGAAATTGCCGTCGCCGAGGGCCTCGAGTTGCCGATCGTGTACAATTGCGGGGGCTACGAGTCGATCGAAACCCTACGCCTGCTCGAGGGCATCGTGGACATCTACATGCCCGACCTGAAGTTCCACAGCTCCGAGCTCTCCAAGCGATACTGCAACGCACCGGATTACTTCGAAGTAGCGAGTCAGGCCGTCAAAGAAATGCACCGCCAGGTGGGTGACCTCCGGATCAACCGGCAGGGACTGGCCGAGCGCGGGTTGCTGATCCGCCATTTGGTGATGCCTAACGCCGTGGAGGATTCCAAACGCGTGTTGGAATTCATCGCCGAGGAGATCTCCAGGGATGCCTACGTGAACATCATGGCCCAGTATCGGCCCTGCTACCGGGCGTACGAGTACGAAGAGATCGGACGTCCGATCACGATGGCCGAGTATCGGGAAGTGGTCCGATACGCGCGCTCCCTCGGACTACACCGCGGTTTCCCCGAGTTCTGATCGTCTTTCACCCTGCACGGGAGTTCAACCATGCGAATCCAACGTGTAAGACGGCTCGCCCTTTTCCTCCCGCTCGTCTTCCCGTTCGTGGCGTGCGAGAAGGTCGAAACCCTCCGACCCGGAGAGGTGCGAACGCAGGTAGTGTACGTCTCGGATCAGCACCTGGGTTTTCCCGGGGCCACCAAGCTGAGCAGTGGCGAGATCCTGGTCGTGTTCCGGGAAGGAGCCGGACACGTGAGCCGGGACGGGCGCATTCTGCTCTGCCGGAGCTCGGATGGGGGCCGAACGTGGTCCAAACCCGACACAATCCTGGACACGCCTCTCGACGACCGGGACCCTTCCATCGTGGAAACGGCAGGAGGCGCCCTGCTGCTCAACTTCTTCGCCTCGGCTCACTCTGAGGAGGGCGAAGTCCTGCAGCCTCCCATTCTGTACCTGAGTCGCTCGTACGATGGTGGGAAAACGTGGGCGGAGCCAGCGCCGATCCGCGCCAGCGGTTTCCAATGGCTCGCCTGCTCCGACAACATCTTGGCTCTACCCACCGGGAGACTCCTGCTACCCGCGTACGGAAACATGGAGGGTGACACCTCCAACACGGCGATCGTGTTGATCTCGGACGACTTCGGCCTCACCTGGCCTCGCCACGCAGTCGTCGCTCGCGACTCGACCGGCCGCATTGACTACAACGAACCGGCGCTGGTCCTCCTGCCGGACCAGTCGATCCTCTGCGTGTTGCGCACAGCCCGGGCCAGTCACTGGATGGCCGTTGCTCGTTCAGCCGACTGGGGCGAAACGTGGACTCCTCCGACCTGGATCGACGTCCAGGGGGAAGCCGCCGACGTCATCCGGACCCACTCGGGTGCGCTGGTGATGGGCTACCGCGACTTTTCTCCCCACGGTGTGAGCCTCCGCCTGAGCTACGACGGCGGTCGGACCTGGGAAAATGAGCTCACCCTGTACGCCGGCAAAGGGGATCTGGCCTACGCGTCGCTGGTGGAACTGCCCCAGAACCAACTGCTGGTGTTCTACTACGTCGATCGGTCAGCTTGGCAATTTGGCTACCGGGACAAACGGGCCCTGATCCTCGCATCACGCGTGACGGTCCCCATCGTCGAAGCCCCCGAAGGCCTGTCGTGCTCCTACCGGGACAGTACCACCATTTCGCTGCGCTGGAACCGGGTGAGCACCGCCCGGTACTACCAGGTGTACCGCAGCAACCATCCCGACAGTCTGGGCGAGCTGGCCACATTCACGACCGAGAACCAATGCTTGCTACAGGTAGACCCCGGCGACACCCTCGTCTACCTGCGCGTGGTAGCTGTGCAGGGAACGAACGAAGGGCTGCCCGACTACGGCAAAGAAAGCCCGCCCACCCGTCCAGTTCGTCCGCGCCGTTGAACCCAGCGATCCGGAGGTGGTGGACATGCCGCACGCTCGGAAGCTACTATTCCTCGCTCTCGCTCTACTCGCCTGTGCACGCACACCCGGAGGGGACGAAATGCGAACAAGCGAACCGGTCCGCGCCGTGTACGGCTTCCGTCCCGATCTGGCAATTTTCCAGGGACTGAGTCCGCAGCAAATCGTCGATACTCTCAAGAGCTGGGGCGTCAACGCCGTCTTCGGAGGGTACCGGGACAGCGCGCTGGTGCAAGCGCTGCACGAAGCGGGGATCCGTGTCTTCGCGGAGATCGGTTTCTTCGTTGGCGAATCATTCTGGGAGCGATACCAGTGCGCCCGACCCATCAAAGCCGACGGCGAGCCTTTGGAGAAAATCAAGTGGTACGCCGGACTGAATCCGGCCTGCGAGGAGCTGGTCCAACACCGCCTCCGCGAACTTGAGGAGCTGGTCCGCACCTACCCCGTGGACGGGGTGTGGCTGGACTTCATTCGATGGCCGGCCAAGTGGGAAAGACCCGATCCCATTCTGCCCAGCACGAGCTTCGATCCCACCACGCTCCGACGCTTTTCCGAAGAGACCGGCATCCAGATCCCCGCCAACCTCAAGACGGTGCCGGAAAAAGCCACCTGGATCCTGGAGAACCACGAGCCGGAGTGGACCCGGTTCCGGTGCGAGGTCATCCGCGACGTGGTGCGCAAAGCGCGCGAAATCTGCGAGAAGGCCGGTCACAAGGTCTTGCTGGGAGCCTTCATCGTTCCCTGGACCGACCAGGATTTCGACAGCGCGCTGGTGAAAGTCGTGGGCCAGGACATACCTCTCCTGGCGCCCCTCATCGACGTCTTCTCGCCAATGGTGTATCACAAGCTCTGTGGACGGCAGGTTCCCTGGGTCGGAAAGATCACCGAGTGGGTACACACCGCCAGCGGGAAGCCCGTGTGGCCCATTGTCCAGAGCATGGACGAACCCAGCCCGCTACCGGTCAGCGAATTCGAAGAGACCCTTCGCACCGGCCTCGGGGCCCGAGGAAGCCAGGGCGTGATCGTGTTCACATTGGGGAAAACGAGCCCGGACAAGCTGCCGGCGCTGCGCCGCGTTTTCAACGAGGGACGTTAGATGTTGAAAGCTCCTCGAAGAGGCCGTTCGCAAACCGCAGCGGCGTACAAGATGCAGGAACCAAAGGTCGGACCCCAGAGACATCCCGCATTCCGGGCGTTCGCCCAGAATCCCTCTCCGCCCGAATCGCGGCGTGCAGTGGGGAAACAACAACAGCACAGTGGGATTCCGTTCCAAAGCCATCGCCAAAGGGGGAATGAACGAGCCCGGTCTTCCGACGGGTGCGCTCGACTCCCCGGCCATGCCGGAACGAGCCTCACCGTGCCATCAGGGCGTCGGGCCAGGAGCGCGCTGGGATCAGGCGGAAGTTCGGCCCCGCTCTCAAATCTAGCCATCCAACCGCCGTGCGCGGAGGCCGTTCTCAGCTCGGCGGTTGCGGACTAACCACGGGGGTTCAATGGGTCAGTGGTGCAACAAGTGGAGAATTGCCATGGCAGATGTAGAGGAACACCTCATCGACCTCGAGCACGCGCAGGCTGAAGCGTTCAATCGCGGTGCGCTTGACGAGGTCCTGCAGCACTTCGACTCCGAGCTAGTGGGCTTCAGTTCCACCCGGCACGAGCGGATCCACGGACTCGATGCCCTGCGCGAGACGTTCGACTACTACCTGCGCCAGGCCGACCGGGTGGAATACGAGGTGAGCGACGTGGAGGCCAAGGTGTACGGGGACGTAGCTATCGTCACCTTCTACTGGGTCGTGCGACTCACCACCGGCGCAAAGACCCAATCCGTACACGGGCGCGGCACCCACGTCTACCTACGCAAGCACGAGGCGTGGAAAATCGTGCACGAACACTTCTCCCGCGCCCACCACGGGAGTTGAACTGACGAGAAGCGCCCACGGCGACGACGGGCGCAGTCACCCGGACCTCAATTCGCCACGAGTTCCGGGCAGGAGACCGGCCGCGGAGAGCCGAAGCGCCGTTCCAAAGCGCGAATGATGATTTCCGCGGCGTCTTCCGGCTCGAGGTAGCCGGTGTTGATCACCAGATCGAAGCAGCGGGGGTCGTTGGCATCGCTGTGGAACATGCGGCGCAGCCAGTCGGCCCGCTGGGCATCCCTTTCCTCGATAAGCCGCTTGGCCTCCGCCCGGCTGAGCCCGTGCTCCTGGCGCAGCACCTCGAGCCGCCTCTCCAGCGGCGCAGTGACCCACACCCGGATCCCTCTCTCCGGCGGCAACACCACGTGCGCGCCCCTGCCGATGATCACCACCTGGCCGTGCTCGGCGATGGAGAGAAACACCTGCAGCAGGTGCCGCAGGTAGCGATCCCGCCCCAAAGCGTGCCGGTCGATGATGGTCTGAATCCAGGACTGAATCTCGCTCTGGCGGCGCTCATCGAAGCTTTCCACCACGCTCTGGCGCAGATTGGCCCGGCGGGCAATGTGTTCCACGATTTCTCTGCCGAACACTTGCCAGCCGAGCGAATCCGCAAGGGCTTGCGCCACCTGAGCCGCGCGGCTACCCACGTTTCGCGAGATCGCCACGTAGCCGCAACACCAGGGGTCCTTGGTTGGCTCCCGCCCCAGCGCCCGCAGCTTTTCCCGGACGGACCAAAGCTGAACCTGCTTGTGGATCAGCTTCTCGATCGGGATGTCGCCCGCAACGCGCGCCACCTTCCCTCACCTCCTTACCGGTGGCAGACACTCAAACCCGCCCTCACTCACTTCCTACGCCCGGTACCCAACCAGTGCGGAACACTCGACCCGACCTCGCAATGGCAAGTTAGCCCGAGCAGGCCGGGTTGTCAAGCGCAATCTGCGTTCCGACCCAAGTTCTCCGGTGGCCGGAACCATTTGCGACGAGAGCAGCCTGTTCACCACTGAAGACAATTGCGGTGAATCGGGAGTGAATTCGGATGCCTTGCCCTTCGGCGAAACCGATCGTTGGCGACTGATCAAACTTGCGCAGCGGACAGTGGGCTTCACGTGGCTGGCGGGTTGTCGCAGGGGGCCGGAGGATTTGTGAGCGATTCCCATCCTTCGCAGCCCTGCCCCCCGACTTTTCGTTCTCACCAAGAGTCCCCGGAGCCCGATTCCCCCTGCTTCAGCCGCAAGAGCGCCCAGCTCATGAGGTCACCAACGAGTGGCGCGGCTGGTCGCTTACCATTCGAGGACCACCGCAAGCCACCCCCACGTGGCTCGCGGCGGGTCCTCACCGGTACTCGGAGGCAATGCGGGCCGCAAATCCGACTCGGCCGTGCACGTTCGGTCTCTCGACGCAATCCCGCTACGGTGCCACCCGCCTCGCGGTCGATTCCTGAGAGCACATTTGCTGCACCAGCTTGCGCAGTAGCAGCGGGATTCGCTGGAGAGGCACCACAAATTCCGCGGCTCCCAGGCTCACAGCCGCTCGGGGCATCCCGTAGACCACGCTCGTCTCCTCATCCTGGGCGATGGTGCGCGCACCCGCACGCCGCATCGCCAGCAGGCCAGAGGCCCCGTCGTCGCCCATCCCGGTCAGCAACACCCCGATCGCCCGGGCTCGCGCGCGGGCGGCCACGCTTTCGAACAGCACGTTGACGCTCGGGCGCTGGTACCGCACCCTTTCTCCCCTGTCCGTGCTGACGCACCAGGAACCTGGAGTCCCGGCCAACTGCATGTGCCTACCGCCGGGCGCCACCACAACCCGACCTACCTCGAGCCGCATGCCGTCCTCGGCTTCACGCACGTCCAGCTGAGTGGCCTCCGCCAAACGTTCGGCGAAGGCTTCCGTGAAGCCCTCGGGCATGTGCTGGACGATCAGAATCGGGGGGAAATCCGCGGGCAAATCCGCCAGCACAGTGGCCAGCGCAACCGGTCCACCGGTGGAAGCCCCCATGGCGATCACTACGCTCGCGTCCGCACCCCCCACGCGATCCGGTTCGCGCGGACGAGCGGCGAAACGAAGCAGGGGCAACTTCGCCCGGGCCGCAGCGCGGATCTTCCGCACCAGGTCCTCGGCCATTTCGCGGTAGGCGAGGCGATCCACCTCGCGAGGTTTAGCCACGAAGTCCACAGCGCCCCGGTAGAGCGCCTCGAGGGCAGCGCGGCTCCCCCTGCAAGTGTGGACGCTCACCATGAC
>CAYXFI010000138.1:0-9070 GCA_964464205.1 uncultured Cytophagia bacterium | reverse complement strand
CCCACATGGTTCCTCACGTCGGTTGTGCCCCCGCGGATCGACGAATTCTGTGGGAGGTCGTGTGGGATCTTCGTGGCGGCTGGTTTCGATTCGGAAAAAGATCTTGACAAAGTGAGTTGGAATTTGTAGTATGGAAGCGCTTCCCTGGAAGGGCTTCCAACCGCGGCATCCCACTGGAAAGCGACAAAAGCCCCCTGCCAGGCTCAAAACCGGGAGGCTGCCCCCGTGCCCACCATTTACGACGTGGCCAAGAAAGCCGGCGTCGGCATCGGGACCGTCAGCAGGGCGCTGAATGATAGCCCCAATATCAGCCCGGAAACGAAAGAGCGCGTCCTGCGCGTGGCGCGCGAAATGGGCTATCAACCCCACGCGCTCGCGCGGGGACTGGCCAAACGAAGAACCGGTGCCGTGGGGGCGATCGTCCCGTTCTTCACCAACTACTTCTACCTCGAACTTCTCAAAGGCATCCAGCACGAAGTCAACCACTCGAAATTCGACCTGATCCTCTACTCGGCGGATGACGTCGCTAGGGGAGAGGAGCTCCTAGAAAGAGTGCTCCGGGAGCGGCGGGTGGACGGCGTCCTGTACATCTCCATGCCCATCTCGAATCGCATGGCCCGAAAGATCAGGTCGCGTCGGCTCCCCGTGGTTCTCGTCGATTCCTACCACCCTGAGGTCGATTCCATTCACGTCGAGAACCAGCTTGGGGCGTACGAGGCGACCCGCTACCTGCTTGATCTCGGCTACCGACGCCTCGGCATGATCAACGGTAAACTCCGCAGCTTCCCGGCGCGCGAGAGGCGGCAGGGGTTCCTGAAGGCTCTCAGTGACTTCGGTATCGAGCCGCGAATGGACTGGCTCGTGGAGTGCGACGACATCGACGGCCAGGACGGATTCAACGCGCCAGCGGGTTACCGGGCTATGGCGCGTCTACTGGACGCAGACGATCGCCCGGAGGCCCTGTTCGTAGCCAGCGACGTCCAGGCCTACGGGGTATTGCGAGCCGCGCGGGAGAGAGGGATCCGTGTGCCCGACGATCTGGCCCTGGTGGCTTTCGACGACATCCAGCCTTCTGAACTGATCGGTTTGACCACTGTGCGCCAGCCCATGTTTGAAATGGGACAGCGGGCGGTTAAGCGGCTCGCGCAGAAACTGGACACAGAAACCGAGGATATCTGGCACGAAGCACTGGGTACGCGGCTTGTGGTCCGCACGACCTGCGGGGCGACTCGAAGCAGCGGATGAGCCCCGGCGCCGCCTTTCTCGGGTACGACGGAGAGTGTTTTTTCTCCTGTTTCGTCCTCGATGGGAGAGCAAGATGAGATCGCCTACATTTCGCAGTGTTGCGATCGTCGCGAGCGTGATGTTTTTCGGCCTGGCTGCGCACGCTGGTACTACGGGCAAGATCGTCGGCCGGGTGGTGGACGCCCAAACCGGCGACGGTCTCCCCGGTGTGAACGTGATCGTCGAAGGGACAATGATGGGCGCGGCCACGGACGCCGAGGGGTACTACACGATTCTGCGTCTCCGGCCAGGCGTGTACACGCTGGTGGCGCGAATGATGGGCTACCGGCCCCACCGCGTGGAAAACGTGAGAGTTAGCGCAGATCTGACCACCACGATCAACTTCCGTCTCGAGCCCACGGTCGTGGACATCGGCCGGGAGCTTACGGTGGTGGCCGAGAGGCCGGTGATTCAGCGCGACATGACCTCATCGCTGGCCTCAGTGCAGGCGGACCAAATCAGTGTGCTGCCCGTGGAAGAGATGACGGACGTTTTGGAACTGCAGGCCGGGCTGGTGAAAGACGCGCTCGGCGGGCTGCACATTCGGGGCGGTCGCGCTGGGGAAGTAGCGTACTGGATCGACGGCATTGCGGCGACCGACGTGTACAACGGCCAACTGGGCATCGACGTCGAGAACTCGGCGATCCAGGAGCTTCAAGTCATCTCGGGTACCTTCAACGCCGAGTACGGCCAGGCGATGTCGGGCATCGTGAACATCGTTACCAAAGAGGGGACGGACAAGTTCTCGGGAAAAGTACAGGCCTACGTAGGCGACTACGTTACCTTCGACGACAAGACGTACTTCGTGATGAAACCCAGGCGCCGTGACCGAAACGCGCTGTATTCGCCGGATCCGGACTCGCTGGAGCGAATCAATCCCTTGAGCGGTCTGAGCCCCGTCTACGATTTGCAAGTGAGCCTGAGCGGGCCTGTGCCCTACTTGGGGAAGAGAGCGACCTTCTTCACTAACTTCCGCCGGTACGATTCGCGCGGATACTTGTACGGCTTACGTTGGTTCACCCCGCAGGGACTGTTGGGGGACGGGAAAATCGTCCCGATGAACCCGTTCGCGAAAACGAGTCTGCATGCAAAACTGGCCTACCGACTTACGCCGAACCTGAAGCTGACGTACACGGTTCTCTGGAACGCCAACCGCTTCAAATACTACGATCACTACTTCAAGTACAACCCGGATGCGCTGTACCACCGTTTCGAAGACGGCTTCAATCAGATCTTCGGCGCCACCCACATGATTTCGTCGAAGACGTTCTACGAACTCAAAATCAGCCGCTTTTCGACGAGCTACAAGCACTACCTCTACGAAGACCCCACGAACGCCGTGCGCTACGTGGAACACGTTGATCCCGCTGACACGACCCGCAAGTGGTACACGATCGACCCAGCCGACGCCGTGGGCTACGTCCATCCGGACTCGCTCTACGCTCCCGCGCCGTGGAGTTTTTCCGACGGCGGCACGCCGACCCAGCATTTCCGGCGCAGCACTTCCTACTGGGTAGCCAAGTTTGATCTGACCAGCCAGGCGACGCGCAATCACCAGATGAAAACCGGGTTCGAAGCCCGCTTCTACAAAGTGGACATGACGGATTTCTCGGTGATTCCACGCAAGATCGGGAACACCGACGTGGTCCCATTCGAGCCCGCAATCCCCCCGCGAGTTTCACCCAATTACAACGCCTTCTCAAATAGGCCTTTCGAGATCTCCGCGTACGTCCAGGACAAGATGGAATTCAAGGACGTGATTGTGAACCTGGGTGTGCGTTTTGATTATTTCAATCCCGACGCGAAGATCCTGGCGGACCCGGCGGATCCAAACATCCACGCCCCCTTCAACCCTCAGCACAAGTACAAGAACTGGAGCCCGACCACGCCAGAGTCGCTGCTCGTCGAGTACACGGTGGAGGAGCGAGAGAAATTCTGGTGGAAGAAAGCTTCGCCGAAGATGCAGGTGAGCCCCAGATTCGGCATCGCCTATCCGATCACAGATCGCGGCGTGATTCACTTCAGCTACGGTCATTTCTTCCAGATGCCCCAGTTCGAGTATCTCTACGGGGAGATTGAAGTCCCGCGCACGTCGGGCGTTGCCACCCTGCTGCACAACCCGGACCTCAAGCCTCAGCGCACGGTGATGTACGAGCTCGGTTTGCAGCAACAGATTGGCGAGAACATCGGCGTGGACGTGACGATGTTCTACCGGGACATCCGCGACTGGGTCGGCACGGGACCGCCCATTCAGACCAGCCTGCCGAGCGTGGTGTACACGCGCTACGAGAACAAAGACTACGCGAACGTCCGCGGCGTAACGCTGAGCATCAACAAGCGATACAGCAACTACTTCGAAGCGAGCTTGTACTACACGTATCAGGTCGCGGAGGGGAGCGCGTCGAATCCGAACGATGAGTACTTCGATCGGCTCGCAAACCGGGCACCGAGAATTCAGCTCATCCCTCTGGCCTGGGATCAGCGGCACACGCTCAACGGGACCGTGAGCATCGGTACGTCGAGCTGGCGCGTGAGCCTGATTGGTCGCTACTGGTCGGGGAAACCCTACACGCCGCGCTTCCCGGTGACGATGGTAGCGGGCACGAGCGCGTTCGTGGGGTTGAGGGAAAATAGCGCGCGGCTTCCCACGGTGAACAGCTTCGACTTGAGGCTCTACAAGCAGTTCCGATTCGGCCGGGTGGGACTTGCCGTCTTCGCCAACATTTACAACGTCTTCGACCAGCGCAGCGCGACCTGGGTGTACACGGACACGGGCAGTCCTCACTACACGCTCGACGTGCGCAGCGTGGGCGCCGACCCGAGGCGGGTGAGCACGCTCGAGGACAACACGGTCCATCCGGAGTGGTTCATCGAGCCGCGCCAGGTGCAGGTGGGAGTGGCGCTGACCTTCTGATAGCTGGGTCCGAAAGAACTGGCGTTGGACAACGTACTGGGTAAGCACGTGATGAGATATCGTGTCACATTTGCTGGCGTCGTTGTTGGACTCGCGGTGCTGACGGGCAACGTCTTGGCCCAGCCGAAGCCACACGGCGACCAGCAGTACGAGAAGAAAGGGATTCACAGCGGAAACAGAATTCGCACGACGTTCTACAATTCGGGCTTTGTCGGTCGCGTGGGCAACGTGCCCGAGGACATCGGCGGCGAATGGCCCATCAATTCGGGTCACGAGTACATCGGCGACATGCTGGTGATGGTTGGCTCGGAGATCAAAGACGTCCGGGGCGAGCTGAGGCACTCCGTCGTGACGCCCCGGGGGCCGCTGGTGAGCGCCCGCACCGGCGACAAGGCGGACGACGGCTCTCGGTGGTACACGTGGGAGCCTCTTCCGGGCTACGCCAATCCGGACACGAACCTCGTGGCCATGAGTCACCTGCCGATCTCCTGGCCGCCTTACTGGCCGGACAGAATGAGCGACGCTGTGGACCCCGGCTGGCCTGGTTCGTGGAACGGCTATTTCGGCAAGAACGTGTTCAACGCCGACCAGGAAAGCTACTACGTGATGGACGACTACAACGACGCGCGCTACGAGTTCTACCCCGACAGCGCGGATCTCAGCCGTCGGGGCCTCGGGATCCAGGGCGCGGTGCGCGGTTTCCAGTGGTCGCATCCTTTGGCTCAGGACGTGTTGTTCCAGGTGTTCGATTTCACCAACATCGGGACGTACCCGCACGAAAAGATGGTCTTCGGGATCATCTGGGGTGGAATGGTCGGTGGCGACGGTGAGGACGACAACGCCACTTTCGACATCCAGGACAACATCACTTACACGTGGGATTTCGACAATATCGGCGCTGGCGGCTGGACTCCGGTCGGTTGGGCCGCGTGCGCTTTCTTGGAGAGCCCGGGGAACGCGTGGGACGGGATCGACAACGACGGCGACGGGGCCGGTGGGCCGGGGAAAGTGATCGACGAAAGCATGTTCCAGCCACGGGTGCTCGAAGCGGGCGAGCCGGTGGTGGTGATCGACTACGAGACGTTCGAGCGGCAGGTGATTGACATGCCCGCCGACTCGCTGGTCGTGCCCTACCGTTATCTTGGCGAGCGCCGCACTCTCGTGTTCCACCCTGGCGACGTGGTTGAGGAGATCCCGCGGAACCTCGTCGACGACAACCTGAACGGACTGATCGACGAGAACAACGGCAGTTCCATCGAAATCGCTCCGGGTGTCTTCCAGACGACCTACCTTTACACCGGTTTGAAGTACATTGACTACATCACCGGCGAGGGCAAGGACAATCTGCTGATCGATGAACGCCGCGACGACGGGATTGACAACGACGGCGATTGGGATCCCGTGAACGACGACGTTGGGCTGGACGGTGCGTACAACACCGGCGATCCAGGAGAGGGCGACGGCGTGCCCACTTCCGGAGCGGGAACCGACCTGCCCGGCGAGCCCCACATCGACAAAACCGACATCACCGAGTCCGACCAGCTCGGTCTGACCAGTTTTTACTTCTTCTACCCCTTCAATCTCTTCTCACTGCGCGAGGACGAGAAGATCTGGAACAACATGGCTCCGGGCTACTTCAACTCGACCGCTCAGAACGTCGACGGGGACTTCATCTACGGATCGGGGTATTTCCCGCTGCGGCCGGGTGAGACGGAGCGCATCTCGGTTGCGGTGATCTTCGGATGGAACAAAGAGGAGCTGCTGCGGACGAAGCGGACAGTCCAGAAGATCTACGACGAAAACTACAACTTCGCCAAAGCCCCCGCTCTGCCCACGGTGTGGGCCGTGCCGGGTGACGGTGAGGTCACGATCTACTGGGACGACAAGGCCGAGTATTCGTGGGATGTTCTCTCCGGGTACGATTTCGAGGGCTACAAGATCTACCGCGCGTCCGATCCCGGTTTCCAGGATGCGCTCGACGTGACGGACGCTTTCGGTTCGCACAAGATGGACGTGCCGATCGCTCAGTTCGACAAGATCGACGGCATCAAAGGATTCTTCCCGATCGGGATCGACGGGGCGCAGTTCTACCTCGGCGACGACACGGGACTGGTGCACTCCTTCCGCGACACGACCGTGCGCAATGGTCACTTGTACTTCTACGCCGTGACGGCCTACGACCGCGGGGAGCCCGCGCTTGGGATTTTGCCGTCGGAGACTTCCAAGTACGCCACGATCGACCGGTCGGGCAGGATTGAAACTGCGCAGAACGTGGTGGCCGTGAAGCCCGAAGCCCCGGTGGCGGGTTACGTCGGACCGGAGGAACTCCAGGAGGCTGAGCGCGTGCCGGGCACGGTCGGCACCGGGAAGGTGTATCTGGAGGTAGTTGACGAGACCAGGATGAAGGACGGCCACCTCTACGAGATCCGTTTCTTCGACACGTCATCGGATGGGATCGACAACGACGGCGATTGGAATGAGGAAACGGACGACGTGGGCGCGGATGGCGAGCCGAACACGTTCGACGAGGGCGAGGGAGACGGAAAGCCAACCGCCGGCGAGCCCAATCTGGATCTCAAGGATCCGGATGAGGCGGTGCCCATCACGTCGTTTTACGAAGTCTGGGATGTGACCTTCCCTGAGAATCCGGTGAAGCTTTTCGGCGTGCCTTTTGTGGACGTGGTGCGGCGTGGCGGTGAGGTGGACACGCTGGTGGACCGCGTCCGGCAGGACATGGACGGAAGCCGGGATTTCTTCGACGGGCTGCGGTTCAACATCGAAAACGACTGGGAGATCCGGCGCATTCCGGACGAGTCGAACTGGAACGTGATTCATCCCGACAACCCGCTCAACTACCGGTACAGCTTTTCGCCCTTCGAAGCGTCGGGAATCTACACGCGCGGGCTTGCCTATCCGGTGTACTACAAGATCGCCGTGCTGGACACGACGGAGAACACGTCGGACGAGCTGACGCTCTACCGCCTGGCACCCGGCGGCAAACCCGGGGCCCCGGTGACGATTCCCAGCGTGCCGTGCAATTTCACAGTGATCGACGGGAACACGGGCGAAGAGGTGAGTTTCGCGTTCCTCGACAGTCCTCTGCGGCCGTCATTCATTCCGCCTGGCTACCTGTCGAATCTGGATCGGATCATCTTTTTCGAGAGCGTGGGCGACACGCAGATCGTAACCTGGCAGCTCAGCTTCTTCGGTAACGACACCACGTACCACCACCCGCGCGCGGGCGACACGCTGACGATCAAGACGACGGCGCCGTTCCGCACGGGTGATCGGTTCCAGGCGCGCGCCACAGCTCCGAGAGTAGATCCGGAAAAAGCCAGAGCTGAGCTGGCCAAGATCAAGGTGGTTCCGAATCCGTACGTTGCCGGGGCTACCTGGGAGCCGAAGAATCCGTTTGAGACCGGTCGGGGTCCGCGGGAGTTGCACTTCATCCACCTGCCGAAGCGGTGTACGATTCGCATCTACACGGTGCAGGGTGAACTGGTGGACGTGATCGAACACGATTCTCCGCTGGAAAATGGGACCGCGGTCTGGGACATGCTGACCAAGGACAATCTGGACATCGCCTACGGGGTGTACGTCTACCACATTGAGGCTCCGGGTCTTGGCGAGGTAGTGGGCAAATTTGCGGTGATCAAGTGAGAGCGCATTGGTCGAGAGTACCAAGGTGAGGTTTCCGCTGATGCGACGATTTGCCGCGTGGATTGCGCTGGCGTTGCTCGTGGCTTGGCCCGTGCAGATGGCCTTCGCGCAGAAGGTGACCAAGGTGGGCACCACGGCCGCGCCGTTCCTGAACATCCCGGTGGGAGCTCGCGCCCTCGGGATGGGCGGCGCCTTCGTGTCGGTGGCGGACGACGCAACGGCGCTTTTCTGGAATCCCGGGGGACTGGCCCGCCTCCGCACCAGCGAAGCGATCTTCGTGCACACGAAGTGGATTGCCGACATCGGCTTCGACTTCGCTGGGGTCGCATTGAATCTGGGATCCGCGGGCGTCGTCGGGGTGCACGGGACGTTCCTCAACGCAGGCGAAATGGAACGGACCACGGAGATCTACCCCGAGGGCACGGGCGAGAAGTTCAGCGCCGGAAGCTACGCGCTGGCTCTGACCTACGCCCGATCGCTCACGGACCGTTTTTCGGTCGGCGGCACAATCAAGTACGTGCGGGAGTACATCCTGAACTCCTCGGCCCAGGGCCTGGCCATCGATTTGGGTACGTACTTCGTGACCCAGTTTCACAACGTGACGCTCGGTGCGGTGATCTCCAATTTCGGTACAAAGATGCGGATGACCGGCCGGGACCTGCTGGTTCAGTACGACATCGACCCGACTCGCTACGGTAACAACGAGCGGATCAACGCGGACCTGGAGACGGATGCCTACGACATGCCGTTGATGCTGCGCGTTGGCCTGTCCGTGGATCTGTTTCAGAACGTCGAGAACAGCAGTCTGATCGTCGCGGTGGACGCGGCCCACCCGAGCGACAACGTGGAGCACATGAACGTGGGGGCGGAGTACTCGTTCCGGAACATGTTCGCTCTCCGGGCTGGTTACCGGAACCTGTTCTCACGCGACAGCGAGCAGGGTTTCACCGCCGGCGCCGGGTTGAAGTACCGGATCGCGGGCGATTTCGCGTTGAAGGTGGACTACGCGTACGAATCGTTCGGCCGGTTCAACAATGTGCAGAAGTTTTCGCTGAGCTTGACGTTTTGATCGAGTGGCAACGAACCGTGGTGTTCACCCGGAAGGACTGGCAGGATCGAGAGTCCACTTGGCGCTCCCAGCAGTAGGGCAATCAGATTCAGTTTGCCTGGAGCTGCAGCAAACTGCGAGGGAGAATGGGACACCTTTGGGTA
>CAYXFI010000137.1:0-9093 GCA_964464205.1 uncultured Cytophagia bacterium | reverse complement strand
CCCGCGACGTTCGGCTCGATCGCCTGGTCGCCATCAAGTTCTTGCCCCACGAGCTCACCGAAGATCCGGAGGCGCGCGAGCGCTTCGTGAGGGAAGCGAAGGCAGCGTCGGCTCTCGAACGTCCGAACATCTGTACGATTCACGAAATCGATGAGACGGAGGACGGTCGCCTTTTCATCGTGATGGGCTTCTACCGGGGGCGTACCCTGAAAAAGACGATTGCCGCGGTGGGGCGAGCATGGTCGCAGGGATTGGAGGAAGAGAACGTCCTGGAGCGAGCCCATGTCTAACAGTATGCACCTCGTAAGTGATTGTACGAGCGTGACTTGCACGGATCATTTCTGTACTACATCAGGCCTTGCTCATTCTGAGCCGACGACGGGGAAGGACGTAGGGAGGAATTCCCAGAGCGTCCAGGATCGCTCGTTGGCGGAAAGTGGGCTCCGTGGTGTTCCGCACGTAGGTCATTGTGCCGTCCACCTCCCGAAGCTGGGTGGTCAGGCGGGCGTGCATTTCGAGTATCTCCCGGAGGGTTTTCCCCTTTTTTGTCGGCAAACCCGGCTCGGGAGAGGTAAACTTGGGTTAGGGGTCGCTCACGACTCGGATGGGTTGCCAGCCCGACGCGAGCGTCTGTGCGGAGAAGGTGGTCCGGGCACGGCCAGTCGACGGTGCGTGAAGGGCTGGCGGTCTTCAATTCCGGGAAATCGTGGATATGGAGAGAAAACGCTTGAGCAGCGCCGGCTGGGAGGCGTTGGTTTGGGCTACTCAATAATCTTTGGGGTGGCAGCGTTTGGTCCCGCAGTTGCTTTCAAGATCGCAAGGACGGGCCGGAATGGCTCCCGCGGGATGCCTCGAAGCCGTGGGCTGCGGGCTGGTCGGTTCCCAGGAGGGGCAAGGGTGCTCGGCGCGACCGTGCTCAAATCGGTCAGCGAAACGCCACCTCCAGGCCAGCACTCGTACTTCGAGTCGCAGTTGGTGCACCTCAGGTGCCGCACTTTCTCTTGGTCGTGTCGCGCAAATCTGCAAGCTCGGTCTGGAAGTGCTGCTCCCCTCCGGGACGGTGGGGGGCGAAACGCGGACCGGCCTCGTGCGCCGTCCGGCTACCGTACCACCGTGACCCTCTGGCTTGCACTCTGCACCGAGCCGTCCGGTCCGAAGAAACGGTACCGGAGCACGTAAACCCCACTCGGCACGCTTGGAAACCACCGAAAAAGTTTCAGCCCCGGTCCAACGCTCCCCAGCCTGCGCTTTTCGAGCAGTCGGCCTCGCAGGTCGTACAGCTGGATTTCCAAGTCGCCAACCGACCTTAGCTCAACGGCGAGTTGCGCGGTCTGGCCAGCAGGATTGGGATAGACCGGGAGCATCTCGAAGTGCCGTGGGGTGTCCATCGATTCGCCGCGCACACCAGTGGTCACAAGCTCGATTTCGAGACCGTTCAGCAGGGGGTAATCTCTTTCGGCTCCGAAGTGCACATTGAGCTCACGATCGGTGACGGTGACACCAGATGCTTCGAGCACCAGGGCGGCGTGTTTCCCGGCGCGGGCGAAAAGATCGAGATTGTCCGCGACAAGCCTATCTTCCACGAAAACGTCGAAGATTCGTTTTCCGGGCGCGTCGAAGTAGTTCTCGGCGAAATGCAGACGGACGTTGTACGTTCCATCCGGCACGCGGACGTTGTAGCGCGTCAAGCCCCAGCGTTCGCTCCGGTAGAGGGCGTCCAGATCCGTTCCTGCGATTTGAAGCAGGGGAGATTGCTCGAAGCGCTTCCCTTCCTCGTAGCCGTAGGCGACGGTTTCGCTCCACGGCTGATCGGGGTGAAATCCCGGCAGGGAATCCCCGCCACAATTGATACGCAGCGGGAAGCTCAGTTCCGGAACGAGGGCGATCGGCACCACAGTCCCCCGCAGGACGTGAGGCGGTTCAGCCAGGTCGCGAATTCCGGAAACCGCCAGATTGTAGGAGCCGCCGGGGCGCAGCGAGTCCACCTCCAGGAATACGCGACGACCGCACGGAGCCAGTGTCGCGCCGAGCACTCGGGATCCCGGGAACACCGCGTAGTTGGACGGGTTCTCGGCCGACGCCGGGTCGACCTCTTCGGAGAACTGCACCACCACGCGCGTCGGCTCGTAGCGAGCCCACAGCACCGACGGAGGCCCCGGATCGACCAGCCCTGTGTGCTCGGGATCGGTGAGACAGAGGATCATCATCCCGTCCCGGAAAACGGCGTTTTCCGGAGTGAACTGCGAATTGTTGCCGTCCCAGGTGTGCGTCGCTTTCGCCCACCGGGACTGATCCCACGAGTCGAAGTCATCCCGCCACTGCGGAGTGAAGTTGTTGTCCGTACCGACACTGCCCTGACCCGGTGTGTACGACGCGTAGCTGACCCAATCGTAGTAGGCGCGGGCCGGCAGCACCGATGGATCCAATGGGCCGGCCCAATCCTCAAACGCTGGGGGCCATATGTTCATCATGATCTTCTGGGGTCGATCGAGCTGGCTCACGTGCGGGCCGGTCTGCCTGTGTACCTCCTGCCCGTCGACGAACCAGGCCACGTAGTGGTCGGTCCACTCGATCGCGTAAGTGTGGAAATCTGAGCGCGGATCAAATGGGACGAATTGGTGGTGGACGTGGTTGAGCCGATCGGGCGGGATGATGTTGAACTGAACGTCGTCGGGATACCGCCCCATGATCTCGATGTCGATCTCGTTCCACCGCTGATTGGGATTGATGTCGTTGTAGGTGAAGAACGAAGAGAGCAACCCGCTGCCCCATGCTGCTTTCATCCTGACTTCGAATCGGCCGTAAAGGTAGGACGCGCGCGTGCGGAGTTCGGCGCCCCGGTACGGCTTTGTAGGGTTGGCGAAGGTCTGAGGGGCACACAAAAGAAGAAAGAAAAGGGGGGCAACCGCTTGCCACTTGCCCGGAGCTGAGGGTTTCATGGATTCATCCTCCCCTGGGTCAGGATACTTGACGGTGTCGCTCCCAACGGGGCTGCCGCAATTCCAGCACACTGGCCGTCTGTGGGTAGTCACTCGTGTGTCTACGAGGCATCCATCTTCCTGCCGTAGTCCAAGCGATTGTGGGTGGTGAGAATGGGGAAAGCGGGCACCACTACGGGGAAGGGCACGTTTTTCTGGAGCACGAACATGTCGATCCGCGTGAGTTCGATCTTCTCAAATTTGTCCGTGTTGATCTCGATCTGATCCTGGTATTTCTTCCGCAGTTCCGCGATGTAGGGGTTCAAATCTTCTTCTATCACGCGGAGCGTGTTCTTGTAGTAATCGCTTTTCTTGCCGGTCGATGCCAGGAACTTGTTGCGCTGGTAGACGGCCAGTAGGTAGTCTTTCCACATGTTGACGTTCCGTTGCACAACGCTTACTCGGTCGTAACCACGGCAGTAGGCCTCGCGCGTGACATATTCGTCGCGGATGAGGTCGGCGATGGCGAGTCTCAATTGTTTCGGAAATTCCGCCTTTGTCATTCGGCGCTTGCGGAAAACAAGCGGGTGGCGCAACAACTCTTTCTCAAAACGCGCCACCGTCCACACCTGTCCATCGATTTCCAGAAGCGGCTGCTGGCGTAGAAGTTCCATTCTGCGGTCAAAATCGCTGGAGATCGTGGCGTCGCTTTTCTTCCCCCAGAATTTTTCGTTGAATGCTTCTTCCTTCTGCTCGTGGGAAGTCAGGTACAGGGGCCGAAGAAGATCGGCGAGTTCGTAGAATACATCCGGATTGAAATCAAGGCGCTTTCCGTGCATCAGGCGCCCGACGAACGCACGGAAGGCATGGGCCGCGCGCCGCTGACGAACCATGTTCTCGGCGTCTTCCCACCGCTGCTGGATTGCCTTCTCGCCAGCCACGATCCGGTCGATCCATCCCTCCACCTGAATCCACGTGTAGGACCCGTCGCCGGTGACGACCGGTCCGACCAGTTCCCCCTTGCGCAGTGGACGCGAGAACAGCGAGTCCAGGACTACGTCGTTTCCCCGGTGATCCCACTTGACCTCGCGCTGCGGGGGTTCGCCCAACCCGCCCAGTGCGCGGTAAACGCTAACCAGCGGGGCTCCCTCGGCAAGTCGTTGCCGGGCGATCTCGATTTGCGCCGAATCCCGGACGGTGAAATATCGGACTTTGTATCTTCGGCCGAGAAGGTGGTAAGCGGCTCTGAGTTCTGTGCTGTCCACGCGCACCTTTCTGTAGAAGTCGTGGTAGTACAGCCACTCCCGCATGGCCTGCTCTTTACGACCCTGGAGGTAAAGCTGGAACTGCTCGTTCTGCGTCAGTTCGTTATCCTCGCCCGCCTCAAGGGCCAAAAGCTTCTCCGCGATCAGCGAATTCAAAACGATCTTTCGGTGAATGTAGTTGTCGCCCCGGCAGTAGGCAGGCCTGATGGTGTACTCAGCTCGCCGCAGGAACTCATTCACCGAGATCGTTTTCGGCCCGACTCGCGCCAGGATGACCTCTCGCGGCTGTTCAGGCCCTCTGGTGCAGCTCAAGAGAGCAGCAACAAGAAGTGCCAACGCACCGAGTGTGAAGCGCCATTTTCGCATCCAGCAAGACTCCGCTTCTGCTTTCTTCTGGTCGGGGCTATTCCGTGTCTGAGCGCGCCGGATCGCTCTCCAACAAACATCCATCGCCCGCGGACGGTGTCGGGTTCCCGGTAGGTTTGTCTGCCGGGCCTGCAGCGAAATGGACGATGCGAGGCCCAACGGAGTAGAACTCCGTCCCGCGGGTCCTATTCGTTGCCGAGGTGTCGAGCACGCGAAAAATGTCGCTCTCAGCACCGCAGCAACTGACACCGGTCTTGCCCGTTGTGCCTTCTGTAGCTGTCCACCGAGGCGCAGGGTGTTCTCCCGGCAGCTTTTGCTCCCTCGAAGACAGGTGTGGACCAGCTAGTCCTACTACGTCAGATCGGTCGTTCCGATTCTGAGAACCGCGGATGGTTACCGGCTCGAGCGTCCTCGCGCGCTTGCAGCAAACCGCAGGCGCGCAGGGCCGGACGACACCAGGTGAGGAAGACGACCAGCGGGCGCGCACGCGGAAACTGCCTTTTCCCGGCCGCCAGCCGGACGGGCTTCTCTTGACAGGGAAAACTTTGCCCGAAGCTCCCTGGGACCTCTGCGGCACTGCGGTGAAAGTGTGTCTTTCGTTTCTCTGCGGACTCAAACGGAAATGGACGTGGTAGAACGAACGCCAACGTGAATCCGATCGAGCGCAACTGGTTCGGACAGGAACCCCTGCCGCTCGTGCCGTGGGGTTCACGGCGCGGGCGGCCCAGGTCATCGCCATGCCTCAGAAGTGCAGAGGGAGTGCGTCTCCCTTTGCGACTTTCGGCGTCAGCCCCCGGGAATCCGTCGGTGCAATTTCCTGGCCGACCGCGACGATTCGTCTCGCGCGTCAAAAGAGGACGCCAATCGTGTAACAGTGCACTTTCCCGAGAATGCCAATTCCGCGGTACGCGTACTCCACCCGTATGCCGATGTTCCCCATCATTCGCTTGACCAGTCCGCCTCCGAAGGCGAAACCGTACTCAGAATCTTCCACGAAAAGCGCCTTGTAGCCTCCGCGGAGATAGAACGTACCGGCGTTGGGGATTGTGAGCCTGTACTCACCGCCGACATTCACGCTCTCGCTGTTGTTGTTCGGGTGCACTGCGTCGGCGGCCAGGATGAGTTCATGATTGTCGCCGTAGATGGGTTTTACGGAAAAACCAATCCGGAACAGGAGCGGCAGCTCCCACGACTCGAGCCGAAACTGGCCGGGAACGTCACGGAAGTTACCTTCCTCGTAGGGGAGGATGTCGATGGGCTGAATCAGGTCGATCCCGTCGTAGCGCATTTTCGTCCCGTAGTTTGAGATGCTCATGCCGATGGCCATCCCCTGTTCCCTTTCACCCGTGGGCGAGAAGAAGTGGGTCTGAACGATGACGCCGAGATCGAAGGCCAGGGCCGTAGCGTGGGTGTGCCAGATGCGCGATGAGACGTACTTGCCGGTGGCGCCGAAGGCGAACCATTGGGCGAGCCTCCGCGCATAGGAAAATCCCATGGCGAAATCGATGGCGCTGAATTTTTCTCCGGTCCCCTCCTGGTACTCGACGGTGGTCACGTCCATGTCGCCGTAGTCCACCTGAATCAGGCTCAAGCCCAGCGTCCCGATTCGCGGGATCACGATACCCACGGCGGTGAAGGCCGTGTTGATGTCCACTAGCCAGGGTTGGTAGCTGAAGATCGCCTCGCTCTGCTCCATGTAAGCCATGCCCGCGGGATTCCAGTACACCGAGGAAACGTCGTGGAGCACACTGACGGCGGCATCGCCCATGGCCACGCCCGAGGACCCGAAGCCAATCTCCAGGAAGTTGGCCGTTGTGGTGCCGACCCGGTAAGGCTTCTGCGCCAGGACGAGACCCGGTGCTGCCGCAATCGCAATGCTCGCAACAAACATGATCGCTTTCCACTGCCTGTTCATCGCCGCTCCCCTGCCGTAGTGTCCGCTTTACTTGATGATCGCGAATTTGCCCATTTTCACCTCGCCGGTGACATCCGATCGCACGTGGTAGATGTACATTCCGGCGGCTACCTCGAGGCCTTCCTTGGTCAGCAAGTCCCAGTGGACGATGCCGTTGTCCGACGGGTTGTCCACGTGTATCTCGTCCACGAGGACACCGCTGACGGTGAAGATCTTAATGGTGCACTTGGCTGGGATGTGTGTGAACATGAGCCGGCGACGCTGGCTCTTCTGGTAACTGGCCACTGAAGGCTCCATGGCGTTCGTGGCAACGTACGGGTTCGGAACGACCTTGATCTTGTCCATGGTTTCGCGCAGCTTCTGGCAATCGAGCTCGCCTTCCTCGTTCACCGTGAAGGTCAGCGAGTCCGTGACGAAGAACGGTCTGCGGAAGGTCACGCGGTACACGTCGTTGGGCTTGGGTAGATTGCTCGGGTCGCCAACCGGCGCGAAATCGAGGACGAAGACGGTGCCAGCCCAGCGGTTATTTTCTGTAACTGCGCCGACCAGCACCCGATCCTCGAGGATGTCGAACTGGCCGTTCCGGTTTCGATCGTGCACGACCAGGTCCATGAGCTCGTAGTTGCCGTTCTCATCGGTGAACGATCGGTTCACCACGTAGAAGTTGAATTTCTGACCCGTGAGGAGCTGGGTGCGCGGGATGCGTACGCCTCGCTCGTCGCGCATGGTCTTCAGCGTCACGCGGCCAACGTAGGCCGAATCGTCGCTGGTGAAGATGATGTCGTAGTCCCACGGGAAAAGCGACGCCTCGCGCGCCGACGGCGTCACCAGGATCGGGGCACTTCCCTTCAGCCAACCGGATCGCTGAGGATCGAACTCGGCCGTCAGGACGGGAATCTGGATCCGGAGGCGGAGACCGTCGAAAATATCGGTCTGGATCTCCTGACCCGGCGGGATGTACCAGAGGTCGAGGGAGTCGTTGTAGGTGATGTTCGTGAAGGCGAAGCGCTCCGGTGTCTCCTGGTAGACGAGTTTGTTCCCGTCGGTTACGTCGTGCACGTAGAAACCGTTGTTGATGAACTCCAGCCCGTACCGGCAGCCCTTCGCGGTGGCCAGGGTGTCGACGCGGAATTTGACCTTGTAGGTATGGCCGTACTTCAGGTCGCTTCGCGCCAAGATTTCGGGTACTACGCGACCGTTGCCAACCAGGATGCCGGACGAATCCGATTCCACGGTCGGCGGCTGGTAACCCGCGGCTGTCTGGTGGGGCACCACGATCTGCACGTTCTTCCCAATCCGACGGATGTTCTCGTTCTCATCGAGCTCGATTACCACGTTGTTCTCGGAAGGGGCCACGCCGGGCCCAATGTCCGGCGCGCCGTAGTCATAGGCCACAATGGCATAGTAGTAGGTCCTCCCGTTCCGGACATCTCGATCGATGAAATAATGTACGATCCCAGTTTCATTCCCCAGGTAGTATCCCATGCCGTTGACCAGGCCGTAGTTGGTGAAGCCTTGGCGCCCGTCGATCACGTCGCACTGGAAGATGGGCTTTTTGAACATCGGGGTGCCGAAGCCGTCGGTAATGACCTCTGCATCGGCCATTTTCTTGTCGGTGGCGCGGAACAGCTTGTAGCCTTCAAAATCGTTGATGTTGCCGAGGAACGGGTCGCGCGTCTTGGTGTCGGCTACGTCGTCCCAGGTCAGGACCACGTAGCCGTCTCCGGCGGTGGCCTTCAGGGTGGGCATCTTCGGCGGTTGGGCAAAGCGGTAGTCCTTCTCGTAGATGACCTGTGCGATGCGTTTGAGCCGGAACAGTGCCGGCGCGGAGTGCTCCTCCGAGTTCAGTCCCGATAGGGGATCGTACGCGTGCAGGAGCGCCATGGAGATGCGCTCGGTCCTCCCCTTGTACAGCGGGAATGGGCCCGAGGCGAAGGTCTCGATCAGGTTCGAGATGCGCCCCAGATACTCGACCAGCGTGTCCTGGCCGAGAACCTCCCACATGGACTTGTCGCCGCGGAACCAGTGGTACTCGGACGCGTGGCTCGGCACCGGGAACATCATGAACGAGGTGAGACCGACCATATCGGACTCCGACACGTCCGTCTCGGCGAAGTTCGGTTCGCAACCGATGCCCTCCACGTAGTCGGGCTTGTGGTTGCATTCGCCCTCGTCCGGCCCGTTGTAATTCAATTCGAGCGGGCCAACGCCGTCGAGGCCGACGTCGTCTCCGGGATCCTCGGTCTGCTGGTAGATGCCGTCGCCGTTCGCATCGTTGCCGTCCTGCCAGTCTTGATCCTCGTCGGCATCCCAATGTGGGTGCAGATCTTCTTCCGATAGGCGGTAGAAATCCAGGAAAGCCTGCAGGTCGGCAATGCCATCTGTAGGGCCGATGATCTGCCTGGCCACGTTGTCCCGCTTCTCATCGATCAGGCCATCTTCGTCGTTGTCCACGCCATCGAAGGGTAGCCCTGGGCTCTCCAGGTATGCGAAGCCCATCACGCCGGTCGGAAAACCTCCCTGCCCAACTCCATTGATATCCCAAGAGTAGGCGAGGTCTTGCTTTCGGTCGAAGTAGCCCAGATCGTCGTCCTCACCAGCCCCCGGCACCATGTCGCCAATGGCGTTG
>CAYXFI010000136.1:0-9103 GCA_964464205.1 uncultured Cytophagia bacterium | reverse complement strand
TTCGATGCCCGAGCATTCCGCCGGCGGGGAGAAGCTGGTTCTGAGGAAAAGCACCACGGTCCTGCCCGTACTGCCCCTGCGAGACATGGTCGTCTTCCCGAAGATGAGCATGCCACTGTTCGTCGGACGGAAGAAGTCCGTTGCCGCAGTAGAGAGGGCTGCTGCTTCTGGTCGCAGGCTTCTGCTGCTGACGCAGAGGTCGCCCGAGGTTTCCGAGCCGGACCGGGCGGACCTGTATTCGGTTGGGACGATTGCTGAGCTCAAGCAGCTGTATCGTCTGCCGGACGGGACGCTGAGGGTAATGGTTGAGGGCGTTGGCAGGGGGCGCCTGGAGGCGCTCTCCTGCCGTGGCAAGTACCTCCGGGCCTCGGTGCGCCCTATGGAAGAGGGGTACGTTGATGGAGAGGCTCTAGAGTCTCTGCGCCGGGAGGTGGGCGATGCGTTCCTCGAATACGCCCGTGTGAGCAAGGCTGTTACGACAGCGATCGCGGATTCGACCCGAGCCATAGCCGATCCCGCCGAGTTCTCCTATCGGGTAGCTTCCTTCATCAGGAGCCGGGTTTCGGTGAAGCAGAACCTGCTGGAGATCCCCGAGGTGCGGGATAGGCTCAAGATGCTGGCGCGGATTCTCGCTTCCGAGAGCGACGTGCTGGGCGTGGAGCGTAGCTTGGCGGGGCGTGCGTCGCACTTCCGCATCGGCCTTGGGAGGGAGCGGATCGCTCGGCGGATGCCTCGAGGGGCTTTTGGCTCTTCCGGCGACTTCGACGACGAGCTAGAGGCACTGGCCGAGGCGATCGAGCAGGCGCGGATGCCCGAAGAGGTTTCGGGGAAGGCATACAGAGAGCTGGAGCGGCTCTCGAAGATGTCCTTCGTGTCGCCCGAGGCGGCAGTCTGCAGGGGTTACCTAGACTGGTTGATCCACCTTCCATGGTGGCGCCGAACTCCCGACCGGACGGACCTAGGTGAGGTCGAAAGAATCCTCGAAGAGGGTCACTACGGGCTCGCGAAGGTGAAGGATCGAATCCTGGAGCACATCTCCGTGCTCAAGCTGGCGGGCAAAGTCCACGGTCCGATCCTCTGTTTCGTGGGTCCACCTGGCGTGGGGAAAACCTCGCTGGGCCGCAGCATTGCGAGAGCCCTAGGCAGACAGTTCGTGAGGATGAGCCTAGGGGGTGTCCGGGATGAGGCAGAGATTCGCGGCCACAGGCGCACCTACGTCGGCAGTCTGCCGGGCCGGATCATTCAGGCGATGCGTCGAGCCGGGAGCGTCAACCCGGTCATCCTTCTTGATGAGGTAGATAAGCTGGGCGCCGATCACAGGGGTGACCCCGCAGCCGCTTTACTCGAGGTCCTGGATCCCGAGCAGAACCACGCCTTCAACGATCACTACCTGGAGGTCGATTACGACCTCTCGCAGGTGCTTTTCATTACAACGGCCAATGTCCTGCACGCAATCCCGGAGCCCCTGCGCGATCGGATGGAGACGATACGCATCGCAGGCTACCTGGATGCCGAGAAAGTGGAGATCGGGCGAAGGTTCCTGCTGCCCAGGCAGCGAACGGCCGCAGGTCTTGAAGCCGGGGATCTCGAAATCGATGAGCAGGGCATGGCAGAGATCGTCCGGGGTTACACGAGGGAAGCGGGTGTGCGTGGCCTGGAGCGCGAGATAGCGGCCCTATGCCGCCGTGCGGCGCGGCTTAAGGCCGGAGGATCAGAGAAGGCTTTCGAGAGGCTTGTGCGTTCCCAGAGCGAGCCGGAAGGGGAACGCGGTTCATCCCCCCGGAATCTCCTTGGCATCAGGCTCGATGCGGAAGGCATCCGTCGTGTGCTTGGGGTTCCCAAGTACAAAGAGCCTGAATTCGACAGGGACGACCGCGTGGGCCTTGCAGCGGGTCTTGCCTGGACCGAGTCGGGCGGCGAACTTCTGATGGTCGAGGCCGGTGTGCTGCCTGGTAAGGGCAACCTGATTCTCACCGGCCAGCTGGGCGAGACGATGCGTGAATCCGCGCAGGCCGCGCTTTCCTATATTCGCTCGCGCGCGGTTTCCCTGGGCCTTCCGGAGGACTTCTATAGGCGCCTCGATGTGCACGTGCATCTGCCGGAGGGCTCGATACCCAAGGACGGACCCTCTGCTGGAGTCACTATGGCGCTGGCCATAGTCTCGGCCCTGCTCGGGATTCCGGCGCGACGAGGTGTGGCGATGACCGGCGAGATTACCCTGCGGGGCGACGTGCTGGCAGTGGGCGGCCTGCTGGAGAAGGTCGTGGCGGCAAGGCGAGCTGGAATCGCGGAAGTCATAGTGCCCGCGCGCAACGAAAGGCACCTTAGCGAAATGCCGCCCGTGGTTTCCCGCGGGATCGTATTCCATCGTGTCAGAACCATGGACGAGGTGCTGCGCCACGGTCTGCAATGGCTGCCCACCCCGAAGATCCTTGCCACCCCGGGTAGCCCCCGTGCCCGCTTCGGGGTTGCGGCCTAATCAAGCGTGCGTCTGCCGCTGGGCGCCACGCACCGCGGGAGGTGGCTTGGCCGTTGCGCCATCGTCTAGGGGTATGTGAAACTGCGCACTTTAGGCAAGTGGGTGCACTGTTTCGGCGGGGTGTGCTGTGCCTTTCACTGTCATTGTGGGATGCCAGTGGGGCGACGAAGGGAAAGGCAAGATAGTCGATCTTCTCGCCTCCGGCTTCGACTGGGTCGCCCGCTTCCAGGGGGGAGCAAACGCGGGTCATACAATCCGTCTTAAGGGCGGGCCGATCGTCCTCCACCAGATTCCAACGGGCATTCTCCATAGCACGTGCAAGTGCGCCCTGGGCAACGGGATGGTGCTCGATCCTGTATTGCTACGCCAGGAAGTGGTGGAGCTGGAGGAAGCAGGCATTGAATGGCGTGGGCGGCTTTTCATAAGCCACGCCGCACACATCGTCACACCGATTCAGAAGGCTCTCGAGCAGGCAAGGGGCATTGTTTCAGGTATCGGTACGACGGGCAGGGGCATAGGGCCGACGTATGAACAGAAGGTGGCCCGGAAGGGTTTGAGGGCAATAGACCTCAGCGACCACGAGCGTACCATAGGGATCCTAGAACAGCAGTGGAGGGAAGCGGAGAGCATCTGCGGCGGCGAAGAAGCCTTACGAGCGATTGGCTCACCAAAGGAAGTTGCGAATGAGATCTTCGCAGCATGGGAGATGTTCTCGGAGTATGTCTGCGACGCTAGCGACCTTCTCCTCTCGGCTCACGCCAGAGGCGAGCGGATACTGTGCGAAGGTGCTCAGGGTGCTTTGCTGGATATCGACGCTGGCACATACCCATTTGTGACCTCCTCCACTACCCTTAGCGCAGGAGCTGCTTCTGGGCTCGGGATCCCTCCTACTGTTATCGATGAGGTTATCGGGGTGGTCAAAGCCTATACCACCCGTGTCGGGGCGGGACCTTTTCCAACTGAGTTCGACGAGGAGTTTGCCAGCCTTTTCCGCGCACGCGCGGGTGAGTTTGGGGCTACCACTGGGCGGCCGCGCAGATGTGGGTGGTTCGATGCTCCTATGGTCCAGCGCGCTTGCAAGGTGAACGGGGCCACGGGCATTGTTGTTACGAAGTTGGATGTGCTAAGTGGGCTTGAGCGAGTTGCAATGGCGACGGGGCGGGACGATCTCGATACCTTGCCGAGGTCCGTTCGTACTAGCGTGTATGCCTTGGAGCGTACGAGGCCCAGGTACGAGTGGTTCGAAGGATGGAGCGAAGAGATTACTCGTGCCTCGAGCTTCGATGAGCTTCCGAAGCCGGCACGCCGCTATCTAGAGGCGATCGAGGAGCACGTTGGCGCATCCGTTGGATTGGTGTCCGTGGGGCCCGAGCGCGAACAAGTGGTAGGGAGATAGTCCGGCTTGATGCGGGCGGTCTCAGTTTGTTTGATTGCGGGCTTCAGACTCAAAAGCATTGGACGGAAGGGCGCATGCGTGTAAGGTTTCTGCGGCAGCGCTTCTTGAGCGTTCTGCCTGGAGGAGCCGCTAGCTCAGCAGGTAGAGCATCGGCCTTTTAAGCCGAGGGTCCTGGGTTCGAATCCCAGGCGGCTCAAAGCTCATGGGGGCATGGGGGCAAGCGGAGAGGTTCGATCTCGGGTGGCTGAAAACATGTAAGGATAGCTCGAGCGTGGTCCGAATCTCCCTATGTGGCGCCCAGTCGTTTGGAGTGGAAGGCGTTGACAGGATTTGGGGTGGGTGCTACGTTGGCGCCGATTAGTTTGCAGATTGGCTTTGTGCTGGACTAGACGGGTTCCGGAGCCGTCGAAGCGGTGGGCGCCGAGGCAACGGGTGCGCGCCATGACGGTTGTCTGTCTTTCGTATTGACAGCTTTCGGACCCTTTGCGATATTGCGGCTCGATATAGTCGGGTCGTTGGGAAGGAAACGCAGAGCGTCATGCAAGAAACAGGGACGTTTCTGGGGGTAGCTGAGGGAGCGGCTGCCCGGAATGTCGCCTACATGGAGTGGGCGGTGGTTGGGTGTTCTTCCCCCTATTTCCCGCCGCAAGGCGCGGGCGGTTTCCTCCATTACGCATTCCCCGTTGTCCAGTCCGGAAACAGAGCCCCCGTTCTCCGCGGTCGTTGTGCACTTTCCTGCGCAGTGGCTGGGGGACGAGGCTTCAGGAGGGATGGATCGTAATCATGAACGGATGTGGGTCTGAGTCCCCAAGGAGGATGGAGGTGTCTGGTAAAGGTTTTCTGTGCGGTCCACGAGGGGCGCAGTCGAGAGGAATAAAGGTCCTTCGCGGCACACGGTCTGTTCTGAAGGAGGAGATAGGCATGAACAGGAGAGGATTTCTTCCCCTTGTCTTCTTCGTCTCGGTCTTCGCGTTGGTCGTGACCGGGCTGATGCTAGGGGTGGCTGATGCACGGGCCGAGGTCCTGCAGGAGCACACCACGTTCCAGTTCTACACCTCCTTCCCCGCCGACGGAGGGCCGTACATCATCGGTGCCACCTGGGATCCCGATGCAGACGGCGGTAACGGTGCTCTTCGCGTCGTCTTCAGTGAGGACGTCAACGACGTAGAGCAGCACGACTTCCTGCCGATCGGCTTTGATTGGGCCGGCGGCGGTGCGACCTTCACTCTGCTCGATATCCCGTCGGCTACGGACCAGCGGGTTGTGGAGATAACTGGCTTTGATGCCACGAATCCGCCTGCAGTGGGCGATTCGATCGCGCTGGCCAGTGTGGGTGACGGGATCACCGGTACCGATGGCGTCCAGGACGCCGATGGGAATGTCAGCAACGACAGAACCCGGGTCGCAATCGTGACCGGGCCCATCCTGGTCGCAGCGAAGCTGTCGGATGCGTGGTACGAGTGGATCAACCAGGAGGGCGCTGGGGCTGACGATCCGGATGATATCTACATCGACCTGTTCTTCGATGCCGATATTGAGGACGTAGCCGGCCTGGACGAGGCCGACTTCCAACTCATGCCTGAGATCGCCGCGATCGATGCCAACGTGGATCTTACGCTGACGAAGGACCCGGGCGGCACCGGGGACAATCACGTCCTGAGGGTGGCATACAGTGCCGGTGACGCCCACTTCCGCCAGATGTGGCCGGGTGTCGCGAAGTTCTGGCTTGCTGAAGGAGCCATTGCGTGGGATGGAACAACGACCCACAACAGCGCCGAGCAGCACGTTATGACCGACAACGGCGGGCCCGTGCTGGTTGGTGCCCACTGGGACGATACGAACAAAAGAATGTGGCTCGTCTTCAGCGAGCCGATCGATGAGTCCAGCCTGGACGCTGTGACCGACCAGTATGTCACGGCGAACATCACGTGGGGTACACCCTCGCAGATGCTGCCGAGCTTCACTGGCTATCCGAACGTTGTCGTCATCAGCGATGACGGCGCCACCGTCAATGCTGGGGCGACCATCCGGGTCGGGACGGACGCCGGCGATCAGCTCGTGGACTTCCAGGGTGTAGAAGGACCGGCGACTGACGCCGACCACGACGTTCCGGTCGTGACCGGTATCGGGGTCCTGCGCGCAAGCTACGATGATGCCGGCACGCCCGATAATCCCGCCGACGACGTGCTGAGGATTCTCCTTAGTGAAGAGATCAGCGGCTTGGGCGACGTAAGCCGCACGGACTTCGAGTTCTACCCAGCCGCTGAGTTGGGCGACATCGAAGACGACGAAGACATGATCGTCACCGCTTTCAACAGCGGAGGCTACGGGCGCGTAGAGATCCGCGGTTGGGCGGACATCGACGATCTGAACGGCAAGCGGCTTCCTGTGGGCGCGTGGCTGAGTCTGACAGACGATGACGGTTCGGTCATAAACGGTGCTACCAACACCGACATGATGGTGCCCATCTTTGAGGACCGCGGCGAGAATGGATGGCCCGACGCCGCGGACGACCTTGAAGAGGTCCCGGAGTACACGCTCAAGTACTACGAGTCGGGTCCGCCCGTCGTGGATGAGGTCTACCTGGCCTGGCGCGAGCTCGGAACCGAGGACCGCAGTGACGAGTGGCTGCTCTTCATGACCCGCAGCGGCTCTGCGGCCCTCAACGACGAGATGATCACGAACTACAAGAGCTACGCGATCCCCGTGGGCGATCTGGGTGAGGAGATCGTTGATGGGAACATTCACCGCGTCGCGGTTGACATAAGGGCTGGCGTCGTTCATCCGACCGATGAGCCTGCCGCTACCTTCGAAAACGAGGATCAAGTCTGGTTCATGCTGGTGCCCGTGACCTACTGGGGTGCGGTAGGACCCGCAAGCTCGGCCCTGAAGTTCTCCCATGCGTTCTTCGTGGGCCCCCTGTGCGCGCCGCGCGACTACGTGGCCGATGAAGACGACGATATGATCCATGTCCGGGCGGTCTACGACCCGGTAACCGACACATGGACACGCTATATCTGGGGCGATGCGAACAGCGCGCCCTGCGGTGACTACATCTATGTCTATGACAGCGACGCCAACCCGCCGGCCGGGCCTGATCCCGGCGCCACCCTGCTGGGGAGTGGGCCCATCGCGGGAGATGCGTCCTTCGGTCCCATTGCTCTCACCGAAGATGCGAATACTGTTTCGACGCTGTATCTGTTCAGCTACATGGATGGCAACTACAGCGAGAACTCGCTGGCCATCGCAAACGACATCGTCAACCCCTCGGTAGCGCTGGCCGGGGGCGTTATTGCTCACGCGGATCGCTTCAACGAGTACCAGATCTACACGAAGGACGATTACATCAACATCCTGCTGAAGGCGTATGACGGTGTCAGCGGCCACAGCGATGCCTTGAGCGATCTGCTCACGGTGACAGCCGACTTCACACACGTCGACGAGAGAGCCGTTCTGCCGACAGAGGTAGGCGGTGACTCGGTGAAGGCGGTCACACTGGTTTCGCTGGGCGCTGACGAGAAGGACAACGACGGCGACTGGGTTGCCCATGATGCCGGTATCGACCTCGACGACGATGGTGTCATGGACTTCCCCGAGCCTTACTTCGATGAGAACGGAAACGGGGAGTGGGATCCGGGCGAGACGTTCTGGGACAAGGACGGCGACAATCTGTACGACGGTCCCTTCGACGACTATGTGCCGGCCGTCGCAAGGGAGTACGACCTTAACTTGGATTCGGCCGACGAGGACGAGCACGGCTGGTACGAGGTCCAGCTGCTTTCAGCGGCTGATGCGGACAAGTGGAACGATGTCATCAAGGGCTTCCAGGTGGTGGACCCGGTGACGGATCCTCACGGGGGCGGTGCGTTTGCGGAGCTCGAAGACATACCGGTGTTCTTCACCGTGGCTGACACGACATACGATGCGACGCACGAATATGACGATCCGGACCATCCCATCTTTGCCTGCGAGCTGGATGAGTTGCCGCCGATGGTCACCAAGATAAGCGAGCTCAGTGTGTTGGCAGACTACACCACCAACCCGGCTGGAGCTGAGAACCTGATCCGGCCGGGGGACCCTGTGTATGCGCTTGGGCGTTACGTGAACCTGAAGGCCGTGACGGAGAGCGACGATGACGTCCTCTTCACAGCGCTCCAGATCTACACCCAGCGCGGCGGAAGCTGGGACTGGGAGTACATGACCCTGGACCCGCCCGGAGAAAACGGCGATGAAGATGTGCCGGGTCTTGAGGACTTTGACGATGACCGAGACGCCACCGCGGCTCAGGCCAACGGGGTGGACGATGACGAGGACGGTACTATTGATGAAGAAGATGAGGGTATAGACCTCTCTGATGCGCAGGTGCACGACGCTGCGGAGACCGAAGCGGAGGATGCAGCCAACCCGGACGGGGATGGCGTGCACCGGCTGAACGATCACATCGACAATGACAACGACGCATTCTTCGTGTTTGAACCTTACTATGATGCTGGCGCCGGGGACGTGACCCAGAAAATCGTCTGGTACAACATCGACGAGTCCACGGACAACGGCGTCGACGACGATAACGATGGTGACGTGGACGAGGCTGACGAGGTCGAAACCTACGATCCCGCCCTGGACGACAACGAGGACGGTATCATGGACGCCGAGGCAGCCGAGCTGACGGCCGACGGCGCCAGAGTGATCTGTGCCTTCGACGACACCTACGCCGGTGCGTTCTATGTTGGCGCCCCCGCAGTCGAAGGTGTCCACAATGCGGGATCTGACCAGGATCTGCGGGCTCTTACGGAGATTGTAGAGCCTGCATATGACGTAATGGATCCCAGTGGGATCTTGACCAACGCCTTCCCTGGCCTTGGCTGGGGTGATGATACGGCGGCTGATGAGTTCGGCTGGTATGCCACACACAACAACACGAATATCGACTTCTACCACATTTCGCACCTTTACGGGATGACGGCTGATGGTACGGCGCAGTACAAGATGCGTGTGGTGGCATGGGACCAGCCTGGCCTCAGTGATCCCGATTACACGGTTCCTATTACATTCACTTTGGATCTCACGCCGCCGGAGGACTTGGAGATAACGAACTGCTCTGACGGGGATCCGCTGACAGGGCCCGAGGACTTCGTGGATGTTGCCCCTGACAGGGGTGGTCTCCAGATCTACGACTCTGGGTCCTACACGCTGACGACGGAGAACGATGATGACGCGGTAACCGTGAC
>CAYXFI010000135.1:3168-9113 GCA_964464205.1 uncultured Cytophagia bacterium | reverse complement strand
GCCCCACTTCTTGCCCTGCTTGAAGATCTGCTCGGCGTAGGCGCGGCGCAACGTCTCTTCCTGCTTCCGGTCCTTGTAGCTCATCACGGCACTCCAGCTGTTCACGTTGGTGTACGCCAGATTCTTCACGTTGAACAGGTTCCAGATCTCGGCGTACACACCAGCCGTGATGCCACCGAACCGGAATCGCTTTTCCACGTGCAGGTCGGTCCAGTTGTAGTCTTTGAAGCGGTGGTTATACACGCCGCGCAGGCTCTGCAGACCGTCCGGGTTCCACGAGTAGGGTGCACCCTGGCGCCAGCGGTGATACACCGACACCAGCCAGTTGCCCAGTGGCCGGCTACCCAAGATCATGGAACCGGGGCCAAAGTCCGGCGGAGTGGTGAGCGAGAGGCTCAGCTTCGCGCCCCAGCTCCCGGGATACTGAACGTTCACGTCCGGGTTCCGCACGACACGGAGCCGGTCGACCATCGTCGGATCCTTGATGAACTCGGCGCTTTCGGGATGCAGCAGGCGATCCCATCCGTACCGGCTCAGCTTCTCGACGTTGTACTCCACATTCACGAATCCGGTCAAGAAGCGTCCGTACCGCTTGGCAACCTCGAGCTCGAGACCCTTGATGTCGCGCGCCCTCGCGTTGATTGCATAGGATGGATCACCTGAGGCACGCGAGCTGATGCCGAGTTCGTCGAGCTCGTCCGTCACGTCTTTGTAATAGCTACGCACCGTGATCACCCAGTCGCGGTAGAGACGCTGCTCGTACCCAGCCTCGAACTGGATGGTCTTCGGCATGCGCAGCCACGGGTTCCCGAGCTCTTCCAGAGGCTCGTCGTAACCAAGCTGGAAGCGGTACATGTACTCGCGGGACGGCTTCTGGTAGAAGTGCCCGTAGTTGAAGTAGATCTTGCTCTCCGGACCGATCGGGTGCGACACACCCAGACGCGGGCTCACGCGGATCTGGAGAGGCGGATGGGTGTCGGGCTTGAGCCCGTAGTAGTTCGTGCCCCGACGGTCGGCGTTCGGCCCGTACTTGATCCACTGCTTGTTCCAGTAGTCATTGCCCGACGGCATGAAGATATCGTTCCGGTCGTACCAATTGTGGAACGGCTTGAAGGCGTCGATCCGCACGCCGACGTTCAGGATCATGCCGCCGTACTCCATCCGATCACGGATGTAGGCCGCGCCGTACCACTGGAAGATGTGCACGTCGTGCCAGTTTGCCTGGTCACCCGGAGCTCCCGGCTCGTCGCCCGTGTTGGGCTTCATGTCCGGGCCGTACTTGCGGTACTTCTCGTTGATCACGTAGAGGTAGTGCTCGATGTAGCCGTTCTGCTCAAAGATGTCGTCGTACTGGTACTCCAAACCGGCCTTGATCTGGTGATTGGCCGTGATCTGGCTGGTGATGTCGAAGTTGAGGCGCAGAGTCTTGTCCGTTCCGATGTACATCACACGGCCCTGGCCACCACCGCCACGGATCTCGTAGATGTTGAGGATGTCGCGGTTGTCGCCCTTGCGGTAGGACCAGCCCTTAGGCGCCTCGTCCAGATAGATGGTCGTGTCCAGAGCAGACACCTGGATCGGGTACACCGGACCAAGGTTCCGGGCGTGGAGGTTGGGAATCTTAAACTTGCGGATGTGAGTGTACTGGCCGCGGATCTCGTAGAACGTCTTCGGGCTCAGAGTGTGCGTCCAGGTGACGTTCGCGAAGTTGTACCAACGGCCCATTGGGGCGATCTGAGCGTCCATGTTGTAGACGGTGTCGTTCTCGTACCACGCGGCCCGCACCGAGCCCGGGGTACCGAACTGACCGTCTTCGTACGGCTCGTAGTCACCCCAGTGGACGTCCTTGACGTCCGCGTACATGTCCTGAATCATCAACTTCTTGTCGGGCCCGAACTGGTGGATCAATTTCAGCATCGTGGTATTCACCTCGAACGCGGGCCGCGACATGTAGAACGGGTACATCGTGTACTCACGCCGATGGGTGAGTACGAACTTCAGCGGATTGTAGAACGGCACCGGCCCACCGAAGGTCAGGTCGATGTTCCAGTCGGGGTTGAAGCTGTAGTAGTTGACCGGATTCCGGTGGGAGGGCTTGCTCTTGTACAGCTGATCAATCGTCCCGATCTTCTTTTCGTTGAAGATCACGTTGCCCTCGCCATCCTCCGACCGGTGCTGCCAGCGCCACACCAGATAGGCTTCCCAGGGCGAGAGCTTCAAACCGTGGAAGGTGTTATTGGCCGCCCACTCGTTCCAGCCGATGAAGTCCGGGTTGCCGTCGCCGTCCCGGTCTTCCGTCGGCTCGCCATTGTTCCAGAGATAGCGGCCGTACTCCCACCAATTGTCTTTGCTGTAGATGTAGGGCCCGAAGTGCTTCAGCCCCGGATGGTCGGGATCATCGCCGCCGATGAGCGGGCTGATCTGCCCTTCGAAGTTCAGGAAGTACTTCTGCGGGGTCTTGCTGACGACGTTCACCACGCCGCCACGGGCATCACCGTACTCGGCGTCGAACGAACCGGTCAGCAGCTGTACTTCCTGGACGTTGGTCTTCGGGATGTAGTCGAAGGGCCGAGTGTCCTGCTCATCCTTGAGGTTCATGCCGTCGACGATGTAGGCGATCTCACGCTCATCGCTACGGCGGATGACGAGACCCTCACGGTTGCTGGACACGCCAACCTGCGTGGTCAGCACCTGCTGGAGGTTGTACGCTGTGGGCAGCTTCTCGACGATATCCGAGGACAGGTTCGTTTGCGTGTACGACACGTCTTTCCGTACCAGTTCGCGCTGCGCCGTGACCACGAGCGCCTTTTGAACTTCGATCACCGTGGACTTCAGCTCGAAGTTCAGGGGCGTGGTACGGTCGACGAACACCTGCACACCCGTCTGCTCTACGGGCGTGTAGCCGATCATCTGCGCGCGCACCGTGTAGGTCCCCGGTGGCACGCCGATGATGAAGTAGAAGCCGTTCTCGTCCGTGGCAGCTCCCATTTGGGTACCCACGATCACCACGTTGGCACCCGGGAGCGGCTCGCCCGTGTCGGCGTCTTTCACGTAACCGGAAATCTTTCCGGTCGTTCCGGCGAAGGCGCCGTTCCAGACACCAACCAGTGCGAGTGCCAGGACACAAGCTATCAGCGCCTGAACTGCACCTTTGCTCCGCATCAAAGCTTCCTCCTCCGATCGTCCAACGCCCACGTTTCTCACCCTTTCACTGTTGCGCCTGCTCGAGTACCCCCGGAGCGACTTGAGAGACCCAGTACATACCGTGGTTCGGCATCACCTCCTTCCTCTCTCACGTCTGGCAATCCGTTGTTCCGTTGCGCCGCTTCAATGCGCAGCCGTCGCAGCTCCGCACGACTCGCGTACCACAAGCTCCGTGGGCACCTTCACAGTGCGGGGAAGCTCCTCACCCTCCATGGCCCGGAACAACAATCCGACCGCAAGCCGCCCCATCTCTTCCTTGTCCACCCGTACCGTGGTCAGCGGAGGGTCCATCACCGCGGCCGTACGGACGTCGTCGAAGCCGACGACGGCCAGGTCTTGGGGGACCGACAATCCCGCCTGCCGGGCAGCCTGAACGCCCCCGTAGGCGAGAAGATCGCCCGAGTAGAATATTGCAGTTGGGGAGTCGTAACGCTCCAACATCGTCAGCGTGGCAAGCCGCCCTTCTTCCTGGCTGTAGCCCACTTCGGCCGTCCACTCGGGACGCACCTCCAGGCCGGCCGTAGCGAGGGCAGCGCAGTAGCCGCGGAAACGCTCACGGATATGGTAGTACACCCTTCGGGTACCAATGAAGCCAACTTTGTCGTGACCGAGGGAAATGAGGTGCTGAACGGCAGCCATCGTGCCGCCGAAGTCGTCGGCACACACGCTGGTGATGGGCAGGTGTTCGTATCTGTTGGCGAGAAGTACGCAGGGAACTTCTCTGCGTAGAAGGGACTCGATGAGGGATTGATCGATTTCCGGACCGCCGAGCAGCAATCCGTCGACCTTTCTCTGCCGCACGACCATCGGCAGGTCTCCTCCCTCCAGCGGCTGCATCGAGAGGATCAAGTTGTATCCTCTCCGTGCAAGCTCAAGCTCGGCGCCCTTCGCCACGTAATTGAAAAAGTCATCAAACCGGGGCGGATGCCCGACAAGCAAAGCAACATTGGTCGTAACATCGTTGGCCAGCGCCCGTGCACTGAAACTCGGATAGTACTCAAGCTCCTCGATGGCCCGCAGAACTTTCTCCCTCGTCAGGGCGCTGACATTTGGACTCCCCCTGATCACACGAGAAACGGTCATTTTGGAAACGCCGGCGCGACGGGCCACGTCGGCAATGGTCGCGAAACGCGACCCGCGCCGGTTCATGCTGCTTCCTCCAAGGCGTTTAGTTTTCGTCGTCCTCCCCAGCCGGGGCTCGCAGGTTGAAGCGGGCTCTTCATCTCCATCTTGTTACCGGTATAAATATATCAACGTCGTAATAGCTTGTCAAGGAAAAAATGATAGCTATTTCAAAACGGTGAACATCTCACCCTTCTTGTGGCGCTTTTCGCGAAACTGGCGCCATACCAGCGGCGGGCAGAAACCAATACCCACCCCGCTCCTGCTGGAAGACCCGCGAAGAAATGCCTCTCGGCAGGATGCCAAACCGGCCCAGTCTCCCCCCGACTCAAGCCTTGTGTCCAAGGCATAGCCTGGTCGGCCCCCTATAACGCGCTGTGCGATCGCTGTACTCTAGGAAACAGCCGCCGAGGCTTCGGGACGGACCACATGGGCCCTGCCCGCTATCTTCAGGTTACGGGCCGCGGTGTGGAACCCGCCCCTTACCCTGGCCCGGGCCGTGCATGGCCTCCTTGTTTCCGTGCATACCCTCTTGAGTATTCCCGGGAAGCGGCCATCCCCCAAGCGGCGTTCTCACGAACCTCAACAACCTCCCCGATGAGTCCCACGAGGGCAGCGTCACCGCGACTTGGCCGCTGCCAGCCCCCGTAGACCCGCACCATTCTGCGAGCATCACTGGCCCCTGAGCAGACTTTCCGCCTCCCGGCGCTCTCGCGGCGACAGCGACGTGGCGTAGCGTTCCAGCAGAAAGCCGTAGAGCCCCCTCAGCACCAAATCGGTCCGCTCGCTGCCCCATTCCTTCGCTCGAGCAAGTTCCCCCTTTGTCAGCTCGATCAGACGTTCTTTCGCACGGCTCGCCTGTTGGGAGTCGGGGTACCGCAGAAGAAAATCGTGATACACCACAAATCGCAGAGGCCACAGCTCCCACAACTCCGACCACGTGCGGCTTACGTCCTCAATGACGAAGCGGCGTAGGGCTCCATTGACTTCGGAAGCGGGTGCATCTTCGAAAGTCGAAACGAACCTCTCGGACTCTTTCAAAATTTACTCAAGGATTTCCGCCCGCTCCAGATCGGCGGCGGAAGCCGCGCGTTCGTAGAGCTCCAGGAAGTTCCAAGTGTGGCCCGAAGGGCTCCCCAATGCTGGAGCCGCCGGCGGAACCATCTCGAACTGGACGATCCAGCAGATCCACACGCTGACAGGTTTCCCCCCTTTCCTCATGGGTTCAAACCGCAGCTTCCTGGCGTACCTGACCGCGGCTTCGTCCAAGATCTTGTGTCCCGAAGATTCCTTCACCCAAACCGACTCCACCTCCCCCTTTTCCGCCACCAGCAAGTAGAGCGTGGCCGTTCCCTCCAGCCCCTGTATTCGCGCTTCTTCGGGGTACTCGGGTTCGATCTTTTCCAGCGGAACCGGGCCCCTGGTACCGGCACATGCAACGATGAGGAGGAGAAACCCCGCACCCGCCCAGAACCTTCGCTACATGGCTCCAGCTCCAACCTTGCCCCGACGCCCGACAATCCGATTCTCCCCGGAGGGGCTGTCCAGTGCGCGATTCTGCCGGCAAACAAAAAGGCCCGACCTCATCGGTCGGGCCTGAGTCGGGGCGCCGAGATTTG
>CAYXFI010000135.1:2059-3158 GCA_964464205.1 uncultured Cytophagia bacterium | reverse complement strand
CATATCTTAGAAAAGAAAAAGCCCATCGTCATTTGGATGGGCTTGTTTAGTCGGGGCGCCGAGATTTGAACTCGGGACCTCCTGCTCCCAAAGCAGGCGCGCTGACCGGGCTGCGCTACGCCCCGGTGCTCGACATAACCCCGAACAGCTTCTCCAGTTCGCGCGCGGCCTTGCGAAAAGCCTGGCCACGATGGCTAATCCGGTTCTTCTCCTCCGTCGTCATTTCGGCGAACGTCCGGCCTTTCTCCGGCACCAGAAAGACGGGATCGTAACCAAAACCGCCACTGCCCCGTGGCTTCTCGGTAATGAGTCCCTCGCATACACCCTCGACCGTCACTTCCGTCGAATTGTCCACGATAGCCACCACGCAGCGAAACCGCGCCGTTCGGCGTTCCTGCGGAACCCCTTTCAGCTCCGCGAGGAGCTTCCGCACGTTGTCCTCGTAGCTCGCCCCCTCGCCGGCGAACCTGCTCGAGAACACACCCGGGCGCCCACCCAGCGCGTCGACCTCTAAGCCCGTGTCGTCCGCCATGGCGGGTAAGCCCGTAACCCGTGCAGCAGTCCGGGCTTTCTTCAGCGCGTTTTCCGCAAGAGTGCGCCCGTCCTCTTCCACTTCCGGTACGTCCGCCACTTCGTGCACAGGGATGACCTCGAAGCGACTCGGATCCAGCAGACGGCGGATTTCTCCCACCTTGTCGCGATTCCGAGTGGCGAGCACGATCCGAACTCTCCCGGCACCAAGCTTCATCCTAACCGCCGAACACTTCTTTGCTGTTGCACTTGCAGGTCATCACCGTGGACGTATTGAAGCGCCAGGCTCCCGTTCTCGGGCTACGCTCCGAGGTGATCACCATCACCGGTTTCAGCACTTCCCCACATTCAGGGCAGTGCTTGCCGAACTCCATCGTAGCTTTCATCAGCTTCGTGACGAAGCTGCGCTCTTTCTTCCTCGCCATCCTTCAACCTCTCAATGACTTATCCACAACGGTCCACCACATCCACCTCGAATTTCCAAGATACAAAAACCACCGAAAAAAGCAATTGGATTCCGCCGCCACTCGCTCGATCCCACGGCTACCCAAGAGCGCGTCTCGCGCCA
>CAYXFI010000135.1:0-2049 GCA_964464205.1 uncultured Cytophagia bacterium | reverse complement strand
CTGGAACGAAGTGAGCCAGCATGCGCCTGGAGAACGTCCCGGAAGCGCCGACCTTGCGGCCGAAACGCCCGACTGGCGGGCGTCATCCCTGCCCGACCACCCCGGCCGCACCCGAGTTGTGCGGTTGAGTTGTAAAAGGGCTTTCCCTCGCGGGTGAAGGCTGCCTCGCCTCTGGGCTTTGCTGCAGCTCCGCGGCTCGGCGAGAGTTCTTCACAAGTCTCTCAATGCCTGAACAACGTCCCGGCGGATGTCCCGGACGCGACTTCTCGTTCCGCACACCAGACCGAACACCCGGAGATTCTCCCGGCCCGGAGCCGCCTCCGTGTTCACCACCAGCGTTGCGCCCTCCGTTTTCGACCACCCGTCCGTCCCTGCAGCCCAGCGCGGTCAACGTTTCCCTTGGGCGCCCCCGAGCAGTTTGCGGAATTCGACCACCTCCAGCTCTGCATGTTCCGGCTCTGGGTGCAAGGTTCCGGCCCAGCCCCGCCACAGGGTAACGTGCGCCGCACTGAAAGTCTCCACCTCCCCCGTCGTCGGATCGGCGGGGATCCAGCCCACCTCGTCGCCCAGATAGGCTTCAATCCAGTTGTGCTGTCCAAACCGCCCGCCGACGTACAGCAATCCGCCAGCCAGTCTGGCAGGCACGCCCAGAGAACGCAGCATCGCCACGGCGAGGTAGGACTTGGGGCCGCAGTCTCCGCGGCGGGTGTGAAGGCACGTCAGAGCGTCGGAACCTCTGATCTCGTAGTGGATGGCACGGTTGATCCACTGGCACACTCTCTTCACTGCCTCCAGGGGAGTACTCGCCGACCGGCAGACAGAGTCGGCAATGGCGCGGATATCGGGGTGGTCGGCCTGGGCGTTCGGTTCGGGTTTCAGCCACTGCTCCAGTTCTGCCCTGTGTTTGTCGGAGAGCCATCGCCCCGGCGACCTATTCTGTACCATCTCTACGGTGAAAAGGCCGTCGTAGCTGGCTCTCATCCCCTGCACGGAGCATTGGCCGTCGAACGACTGCCAGGGGGTCTCGGTCGTCGGCTCGCCGAGCGCGAGGACGTCCAGCTTCGCCCGCAGGCGCACAAACTCAAGACTGCGCCAGTCGCCCAGATCGGCGTACGATTTGATGTAGAGACGGTTGAGGATTTTCCGGTAGTAGAGGTTTGTGTCCAGGGCTCCCCTGGCGCTATCGTCCGGCGGTGGGTGAAAAATGTACTCCACCTGCGTCATTTGGGCAGGGACTGTCCACTTCATCATGAGGCCGTCTCGCGGCCGGACCCAGAAGTTCATCGTCAGTCCGGCATTCGACGTGGCCGCGATCTTTTCGCAGACTACCGTCGTGTCGCCAATCGATGTGGAATCGAGACCCACTTTTTTCAGCGTGATCTGGAAACTCTTTTGAAACCGGAGAAGGATCTGCGGTACCAGAAACGCGTAAGTAGCTGAGTCCACGCCCGACCTTGTGAATCGCCACAACATGATCTGGTAGTGGTCGACGCAGAAGTTGTTGTCCAGAATCAGAGTTCCAGGCTGCACTGGAAGCTTGAAATCCTTCCTACCGAATCCCGGCGCCTCGACGCTTGCAAGGGCCCTGTCGTCGCGCACCTCGACGTGGATGTCCGCTTGTTTTGCGCCGTTGCTGAAGATCACGAGATTGTATTCCACTGGGCCGTAGTCTGTGGTCTTGAAGCGCAGTGCGCCGTGGAGTTCTACCTTCGTGGCCTGACCCGCCTGCTTGAGGCGCATCGTTACGAGGAGAGAGGACAACGCCGTGCCGTCCTCCCGCTTGATCGTGTACCGAGCTCGGCCGATGTCGCTACCAGCCATCATCAGGCGGTAGCTGTGCGTTGTACGGCCCGGTTGTGTCCGGGCTGAGCTCGCCAACGCGATGAAAGCGCCCAGCGCTAGCAGTAGCGCCCGCCCAAATCGGTGTGTGCCAATCATGACGACCCTCCCAGCCTCCCGCTTAGCTCGACCGAGGACAGCCTCGCGGGACCGGCCTAAGCCCGAGACTCATACCTTCCACGGCCGTCGACGGGACGATGACGAACGAAC
>CAYXFI010000134.1:0-9151 GCA_964464205.1 uncultured Cytophagia bacterium | reverse complement strand
GTCGGCACGGGCACGTGCCCCCTGCCACGGCCGGCCCCCGGCTGATGCCGGTTGAAACACTTCCTGCCGCCGATCGCTCGCCCTCCCGCCGCGAGAGGCAGCTCCCACAAACAAACTTCACTGAGGCCGCCTGCTTCGGCTGTGCACGCACCGAAGGAATCCGGCCCGGGTCATTCACGCCGCCGGGGGCCCCGTTGCGCCCGGCCCACGAACCAGAGGAGCACCAGAATTCCGAGGGAAATGAAAAGCAGCAGGGGCCCATCGGAGTGACGGTACCGGAACAACGCTCTCTCCAGCCGGGCCAGCTCCGCCGTCAGGGCCCGGTGACGCTGTTCAATCTGAGCCAGACGGATCTGCGTGACCAGCTCCTGCGCCAGCAAACTGTCGAGCTGGGCGCGCACGACTGCACTGTCCCGTCCGGGTGTTGCAGACGTCCCCTGGCCCTTTGCTGCACTCGCCAGAACGACGATTCCAGCCGCAAACCCGGTCAGCAGAAGAACGGTGCTGCGGAGAGCTTTCAGGACACAACCTCCGCCCGTATCAGATTCGTCCGGCCGGGCACGCCGATGGGCGTTCCAGCCGTGATGACCACCTTCTCCCCTGGCTTCGCCAGGCCCGCCTGCTTGGCCAGTTCGATGCTCCGGGCCACCATCTCCTCGGTGTCGCGGAATTCGGAGGTGTACAGAGGTCTCACCCCCCACACAAGACACAGCGCCCGGAAGGTCTCCTCCCGGCTCGTGATGGCAATCTGCACCGACTTCGGCCGGTAGCGAGCCACCAGTCGGGCTGTGCTTCCTGATTCCGTGGGAGTGATGATGGCCGCCGCCCCGATCTCGCGCGCCATCAGGTTCACGGCGTGCCCTACTGCGCTGGCCACACTTCTTTGGCCATCCTCGGACGGCACGTCCAACCGCCAGTAGGGGTAAATCTCTTCTGCGGCGCGAACGATCATGTCCATCACGCGCACGGCCTCCACCGGATACTGGCCGACCGCAGTCTCTTCCGAGAGCATCACAGCGTCCGAACCGTCGAGCACGGCGTTGGCCACATCCGTGGCCTCGGCGCGGGTGGGGCGCGGACTCTCCACCATCGAGCGCAGCATCTGCGTGGCGGTGACCACCGGGACGCAGCGATCGTTGCAACGCCGGATCACTTCTTTCTGAACCAGCGGTACACGCTCCAGGGCGGTTTCCACTGCGAGATCCCCCCTGGCCACAATGGCGCCGTCGGCCGCTTCCAGGATCTCGTCCAGCCTGTCGATGGCCTCTTGCTTCTCGATCTTGGCGATCACGGGGAGCTGCCTGCCCTTCCGCGCCAGGAAATCCTTCACCTCGAGCACATCCTCGCGCGAACGCACGAAAGAAAGAGCAATGATGTCCACGCCGATCTCAAGCCCGAATTCCAGGTCGCGCCAGTCTTTGTCGGTCATCGCGCGGATGCGCAGTTTGCCACCCGGGAAATTGATCCCCTTTCGGGAGGTGATCTCCCCACCGACGACGACCTGGCAGAGCACCGCGTCTTCCGACTTCCCCGTGACCCGCAGTTCCACCTGTCCGTCGCCGAGCAACACCCGATCCCCGATCTGCAGGTCTTCGAGCAGGTGCGGGTAGTCGACGTACAATCGGCTCTCATCGCCGACGCCCTGGCCCGAACGCAATTCCAGCTCGCTCCCGGTCGGCAGCGTCACCGCGTCGTTCCGGACCTGGCCGATGCGAATCTTCGGCCCTGAGAGGTCCTGAAGAATAGCCACCGGCTTGCCAATCTCGTGCGACAGGCGGCGGATGCGCTTGGCACGGGCCTCGTGCTGCTCCAACGTACTGTGAGAAAAGTTCAGACGAGCCACATCCATTCCCGCGAGGATGAGCTGCTTCAAAACTTCCTCATCCTCACTTGCGGGTCCAATCGTGCAAACGATCTTCGTTCTACGCATGGCGTCCACCCACGAGCAAGAGAACCACGTCCATCACGTTGGTCTCCGTCGGTCCCGTGCGAAGCAGTTCGCCGGTGTGCGAGAAGAACGTGTACGAATCGTGCTCGCGCAGGTAGCGAAGCGCGTCCAACCCCTGGGCGGCGGCGCGGCGAGCGCTCTCGCCGTCCACGATGGCTCCTGCCGCGTCCGTCGGGCCGTCGGTGCCATCCGTGCCGGCGCTCAGGAGCACCACCTCCGGACTGGGCGGTAGCTCGAGGGCGGCGGCCAAGGCCAACTCCTGGTTACGGCCACCCTTTCCCGCGCGGTCGAGCGTGACCGTAGTTTCTCCCCCGAGAACTACGCACCCGGGAACCGTGACGGGTCTCGCGTATTGCCAGATCTCCCACGCAACGGCTGCAACTACTCTGCCAACCTCTCTCGCCTCCCCTCGCATCTGGGACGTGAGAAGTAGCGTGCTGAACCGGTCTTTCCGAGCGAGCTTGTTTACTGTCTCCAGCGCCAGGCGATTGCTCGCCACCACAAGGTTCCGCACGCCGCGAAACACGGGATCGCCCGGCTTGGGGGTTTCCGGCCGTCGGCCCGCAGCTCCATCCTGCAGCGCTCGAAGCACCGGAGAATCGCGCAGCTGGTCCGTCAAGCCGTACTTCTCGAGCACGCCGAGGGCGTCCGTGTAGGTCGTGGGATCCGGTGCAGTTGGGCCGGAGGCGATCGTGTCCAAACGATCGCCCAGCACGTCGGAGATCAGGAGGCTGTACACCCTGCGCGGCCAGGCGAGCCTTGCCAGCTGTCCCCCTTTCAGGGCGGAAAGGTGCTTGCGCACGCAGTTGATCTCGTCGATGCTGGCGCCGCAGGCGAGGAGCATCTCAGTCACGCGCTGCTTATCCTCAAGCGTGAGGTCTGGTGCGGGCAGCGGCAGCAGGGCGGAGCCACCACCGCTGATCAGGCAAAAGATTACGTCGTCCCGCGCGGCCCTTTGAATAACCGACACCACCTCGCGCGCGCCACGAAGGCCCCGCTCGTCGGGCACCGGGTGGCCCGCCTCAACCACCTTCACTCTTCGGGTGGGCACTCCGTGCCCGTCTTTCACGACCACCACCCCGCCGGCCACGCGATCGCCCAGCACCTCCTCCAGCGCAGCGGCCATTGGGGCGCTCGCTTTCCCGGCCCCGACCACCCACACTCGCGCTCCCTCCGGCAGACCGAGCCTTTTTTCTCCTACCCACACAGTCCCTTTGTCTGCCCGGACGCAGCGCTTCACCGCCTCCCGCGCGTTCACGGCCCGGAGGGCCTCGCGAAACCACTTCTCAGCGAACCTCCTCAGCTCCTCGTTCTTCGCCGCCAACGGCATTCGCCTCCGCCTTGTGACACCCTTCTCTATCTCAGCAGGGTCGCCTTCCACACCGAGTAGCGCCGCTCACTTGAGCGGTACAACCCAGAAGCACTTCAGGTACTGGGACTCCGGCATTCCCACCAGCACCGGATGGTCCGGCGCCTGAAAGGTCTTGCGCACCAGCCGCAGCCGGACGCCGGCATCGGCGCCAGCCGCGGCGAGCATCTCGGAGAAAAGATCCTCGGTCATGTGCTGCGAACACGAGCAGGTCAGCAGCAGCCCGCCTTCGTTCAGCAGACGTAGCGCCCGGAGATTGATCTCCTTGTAGCCGCGTACGGCGTTCCGCAGTGCCTGTCGGTTCTTGGCAAAAGCAGGTGGGTCAAGCACGATCAGGTCGAACCGTTCGCCCTTGCGCTCCAAACCGCGCAGCATCTCGAACACGTCCGCACGCTCAAACCGGCATCGGTCCGCCACTCCGTTGCGTCGGGCATTCTCGGACGCGAGTTTCAGGGCCTCCGCGGACGCGTCCACACCCAGAACCTCCGTGGCACCGCCCGCTGCCGCCGCCACTGCGAAGCCACCCGTGTAGCAGAACGCGTCGAGCACACGACGCCCGCGCGCATAAGCCCGAATGAAAGCGCGGTTTTCGCGCTGATCCAGGAAGAACCCCGTCTTCTGACCGCTCATTGGGTCCACCGCGTAGCGGACGCCCCGTTCGGAAATCTCCACCGGACCGGTTAGTTCACCCCGCCAGATCTTCCTCACCTCCGGTACACCCTCGGCGGCGAGGGATGGTGAATCGCTGCGCTCGCAGATCACTCCGGGCCGCAATAGGGCTTCCAGGATCTCCAGAATCACTTCCCGGCGCTGTTCCATCGCCAACGTGAGCAGCTGCACGACGAGGCATGGGCCGTACTGATCCACGATCAAGCCGGGAAGCCCATCCGACTCGGAGAAAACCCAACGCACGCCGCCCTCCGGGCCCAAGCCGAGAAGGGCCCTCCGGTACTCCACAGATCGGCGGAGCGCTCGTTCCAGGTAGTCGCGATCGAGGAGCTGATGATCGCGGGTGTAGATCCGGGCGAGGATACGGGATTGGGTGTTCACGATGGCCATGCCGACGTGTCGGCCGGCCTGGTCCGACACCGCCGCCACATCGCCGTCGCGGAGTTGGCCCTTCACTTTGCGCACGTCCCTGCGAAGGACCCAGGGATGACCCGCCTTGATCCTGGCCTCCCGCTTAGGCTCGAGTACGAGGGTGGCCATCACCCGGTCTCCGTTTCCAGGAAGCTGGCCACCGACCGATACTCACGGAGGATGCGCAGGAAGGTGCGAAAGTCTTTGGGAGGCTCCGCAGCCACCCGGATCTTCTGGCCGGTTACAGGGTGCTTGAACTCAAGTTCCGAGGCATGCAAACTGGGGCGGGCAATGAAGGGGCGCTCCTCTTCCCCTTCTTCCAGCGTGAAATTGGGCTTGAACTCGGAAAGAAACAGGCTCTGACGGCCCCCGTAGTCCGGATCCGTGGCGACCGGGTGTCCAATGGCCTGGAGATGTACTCGAATCTGGTGGGCCCTCCCGGTCCGGGGTCGGAGTCGGAGGTAGGTGTAGCCGACGAAGCGTTCCAGAACCTCGAAGTCCGTACGCGCTTCCTTGCCCTTCGAGCTGATTACGACCAGGCCCGGTTTCTTGGGATGCGGAGCGATTCGTTTCTCGATCCTGCCCCGTTCTTTCTCCAGCTCCCCCAGCACGATGGCTTCGTAGACCTTCTTCACCCGATGCCTTTCGAACTCGCGGGACAGTCCCCTGTGCGCGTCGGGCGTTTTCGCGAAAACGATGGCTCCGCTCGTTCCCGCGTCGAGACGGTGCACCACGTACACGGAGCCCTCTCCCAGCACCCCCTGGAGGAAGCGGTACAGGTTGGGACGTTTCGGATCCCAGCGGTCGGGCAAGGTGAGGAGCGGCGCAGGCTTGTTGAGCACGAGGAGGTGCTCGTCCTCGTACAGCACCTCGATTTGCCGCTTCTTCCCCGTCAGATCGCGTATTTGAAGTTTTCGAGCCATTTTCGTAGAAGCTGTCGCCGAGTGCTCGTATTTGGCCGTACGCCGTCCTCCCGAAGGATCGGCGCCGAGGGAAAAATCCACTTGCGGAAATGAACCCGAGGTTACTCAAGCTTGGCGGCTCGCTTCAGCAGCCGAATCTCCCGCTCGGTGAGGTGCCGCCACTGGCCCGGTTTCAGCCCGGTCACCCGCACAGGCCCCACCCTCGTCCGGACCAGACGCAGCACTCGGTGTCCACAGCGACCGAGCATCTTCCGGACCTGGCGGTTCTTCCCTTCACGGATGGTGATTTCGACCCAGCAGGTGGTCTTGTTGCGGCGGACCACTCTGGCCTTTGCTGGAAGCGTCACGTAGTCCCCCAGATCGATACCCCGACGGAGCTTCTCCAGGGTGTCTTCGTACACCTGGCCCGTCACTTTCACGCGGTAAGTCTTGGGGACGTGGTAGTCGGGCGAGGCGATTCGCTCGCTGAGCTGGCCGTGGTCCGTCAGCAAAATGAGGCCCTCGCTGTCGTAGTCGAGTCTGCCGATGGGGAACACCCACCGATCCAGCTTCGGGAGAAAGTCGTACACGGTGGGCCGGCCCAGGCGGTCGAACCGGGCCGTCATCACGTTCACGGGCTTGTAGAGCGCCAGGTAGACGTGGTCCTTGGGTTCGCGCAGCACACGGCCGTCCAGGGAAATCTCGTCGTGGAAAAGGTCCACCCAAACGTTGTGTTTCTTCACCACCACGCCGTTGACCTTCACGCGCCCGGACCAGATGGTACCCATGGCCTGCCGGCGCGACATCACGCCCATCTTGGACAAGGCGCGCGACAGCGTCACCCAGGCATGGGGCTTACCATCGTCGTACACCGGCCTGCGCTCCACCAGCTCAGCGCGCTTTTCCTTCTCTTTGGTCGCCTGCATCGCCTCCCGCTGACAACCGTCTCGCACCAGCTCGTTCCAGCTCCCCAGACTTTCACCGCATAAAGCGAGCGACGCGGGATGCCGCGCCGCTCGCCGGGTATTCCAGGTTTCTATTGGCGCATCAGTATTCCGGAGGCGTGGTCTTCTCTTTCTTCTTGGGTTTCGGCTTCTCCACGACCACGGCCTCGGTCATCACCAGCACGGAGCTCACGCTGGCCGCGTTCTGCAGCGCGATGCGGAGCACCTTGGCGGGATCCACAATCCCGGCCTGCATCATGTCGCAGAAGGTCTCACGCTCCACGTCGAAACCGTAGTTGCCAGTGCCCTCACGCACTTTCTGGTAGACCACCGCCCCATCCCAGCCGGCATTTTCGGCCAACTGCCGCAGCGGGGCCGAAAGCGCGCGGCGCACGATGCGCACCCCGAGTTTCTCGTCACCCTCCAGCTCATCTTCCAGCTTGTCGAGCACGTGAGCCGCGCGGATGTACGCCACGCCACCGCCGGGCAGGATACCTTCCTCCAGGGCCGCGCGCGTGGCCGCCAGCGCATCTTCAGCCCGAGCCTTGGTCTCCTTCAGGGCCACCTCCGTGGGCGCCCCGACGCGCAATACCGCCACGCCGCCGGACAGGCGAGCTACCCGTTCCTGCAGTTTCTCCCGGTCGTAGTCGCTCGTGGTCTCCTCAATCTGGGCCTTGAGGGACTTGATCCGCCCCTCGATCTCTTCCTTTCGACCCTTGCCTCCCACGATGGTGGTGTTCTCTTTGTCGATGATCACCTTGTCGGCGCGGCCCAGGTCCTCCAGCCGGGCAGTCTCCAGCTTCAGACCCACCTCCTCGCTGATCACCCGTCCACCGGTGAGGATGGCAATGTCCTGCAGCATCGCCTTGCGACGATCACCGTAGCCGGGAGCCTTGACGGCCGCGCACTTCAGCGTACCCTTCACTTTGTTCACCACCAGTGTGGCGAGGGCCTCGCCCTCCACATCCTCCGCGATCACCAGCAGGGACTTGCCCGTCTCGGCCACCCTCTCGAGGATGGGCAGAATGTCTTTCACCGCGCTGATCTTCTTGTCGTGGATCAGGATGTAGGGCTCCTCCAGCTCGGCTTCCATCGTCTCGGGCTTGGTGAGGAAGTAGGGCGACAGGTAGCCGCGGTCGAAACGCATGCCCTCGACCACTTCGAGCTGGGTTTCCGTGCCCTTGGCCTCCTCCACAGTGATCGCCCCGTCCTTTCCGACCTTGTCGAGGGCGTCGGCGATCAGCTTGCCGAGGAACTCATCGTTCTTCGCCGCCAGAGTGGCCACGCGCTTGATGTCGTCGTAGCTGGACACCTTCGTGGCCATCTGCCTGAGTTCGTCAACGATCCTCGCCACGGCCTTCTCGATGCCTCGCCGCAGGGCAGCGGGATTGGCCCCCGCGGCCACGTCTTTGTAGCCTTCGCGGTAGATCGACTGCGCCAGAACCACGGCCGTGGTGGTCCCGTCGCCCGCCTCGTCCTGGGTCTTATTGCAGACTTCACGCAGCATGCGCAGACCCACGTTCTCCAGGGTCTGCTCCACTTCCAACTCCTTGGCGATCGTGGCGCCGTCGTTGGTCACCACCGGGGCGCCCCATTTTTTCTCGATCATCACCTCGCGCCCCCGGGGACCGAGTGTTGTTTTGATGGTGTTCGCAAGGAGCTCCATTCCCTGCAGCAGGTCCTGTCGGGCGTCCTCCGAGTAGACAATCTCCTTCGCCATTTCCGCTCACCTCCCTGCTTGACCCACAAGGCCCACAACAGAGCAGACGGTCATGACGAAGCTTGCGTCACCATTGAAGACCGAAACACCGGTTCGAATTGTCGCACCGGACAGGGCTCGCCACCGTTCTGAAATTCGCAATCCCCCCAGTAGGGACAGCGATACGAGCAAATCACTTCCGTGGCTGGCTCTTCCGCGGGCATCCCCTCCGAAAGTTCCGACGCAGCCGCCCGCACTTTCCTACCGGCAAAGAAACCCTGCAGCCGGCTTTTCCCGAGAAATCGCACCGCGACGAGCTTGGCCAGGCTGCGGGCTGCCGGACCGTCCGGCTCGTAGAGAATGAACGGTCGGTAGTGTCGCACGGCCTCCTTCACTTTGGGATCCCAATCGACGTGGCCCAGGTACCCCAGTTCCACGCCGAGCAGCTCTTCGCACGCGATCTGCAGAGCGCCTGCTTCCTTTCGCTCTTTGCCGCTGCGCACCATGTTGAGGATGAGCTGAGGTCGCCACGAGGAAACCAGTTCGCGCAGCCTCGCGGCCAGCTCGGGGCGCTCTTGCTGCAGCTTGGTCAGGATCTCCGGCACGGTCGTGTGAATGGCCAGTTGCCGGGCGCGGAAGCCATTGCCGGCGAAACTCCGCAGATCCTCACGATCATCGCCGTGGTGCTTCTGGACTCGCCGCAACAGCCCCACTTTGACCAGATTGAACGCCTCATGGAGCGACATCGGATCCGGGGTAGCCACGATGATCGGCATGTCCGCCGCGAGGAGCAAATCGAGCACCAGGTAATTGGTGCCCGCCGCCAGGTCCAGGATCACGTAGTCGACGTTCGCGGAGAGAATGGCGCGCAGGAAACGGAGTCGCTGCACTGAACTCGGCTGCGCTGCACCGAGCACGCCGGGTTCAGCGCACAGGAGTTGCAGGTTGGGGACCGGAGTGTCCACGATCAAATCGCGAATGGATCGTCGCGACTTGCTCCGGGCCCTCTGCTTCGGCAGATCCAGCAAGCCAAACTGGACGTGCAAATCCGGACCGCCCCAGTCGCCATCCACCAGCAACACCCGGTGTCCGAGAGCGGCCAAGGCACTGCCGATGGAAGCGCTGAGGACGGTCTTGCCCACCCCACCCTTGCCACTTGCCAGGGCGAGCACCTTTCGTCCCTCGCCGGGGCTGGGTGCGGCCTCGTCC
>CAYXFI010000133.1:0-9153 GCA_964464205.1 uncultured Cytophagia bacterium | reverse complement strand
TTCCCCTCCGGCGTGACCACCGACTCGCGACTGTACACTTCCGTACCAAAGATCGTGATGACAATCACATCCCCCGGACCTACGACATACTCGCTGTCCGAAAGAACTCCCTCGAGAGCCTGAATCTCCTCGTAAGGGAAGGGCTTCTTCTCCTCTGCCGCGACTGCCTTGGCGTATTTCTCCTCTTCAGCCGGGGGCGGTTCTCCCTGTTTTGGCGGGACCTGTGCAAACGTGGCAACCAAGGGCAACATCGCGACGATCCACGAGCCCAAAATCCATCCGGGTAACCGTCTCGTGAATCGTGCATTGGCTTTCGTGCGGCACTGTCTGATCGCGCCGAGCAATCGTAGACCCTCCCAATTGCCATCGACCACCTGACCGCTGCCATTTCCCGGCAAGGTCATTCTAGAACCTTCTCCCCGAACCCAACCGCAGTACGAATCCTTTCGCACCTTTGACGCCCTTAAGAGCGTTCCGTGTGTCGACGACCGCCTTGGCATGTTTGGCGATCAGCTGGTAGTCGAAGCTGCTGTGGTTCGTGGTGATCACCACTACGTCGCTCTTCTCGACCAGATCCGCCGTGAGCTCCTGCGACCTCAACACGCGCCCATTCACCTGTACCTCAGGCACGTACGGATCGCTGTAGGACACGTGGTTGGCACCCCTTTCGTAGAGCAACTCCATGACCTTCAAGGCTGGAGAGTTGCGCGTATCATCGATGTCCTTCTTGAACGCTACGCCCAGGATCAGAATCCGGGCCTTGCCGAAGGGCACACCTACCTCACTCAGCGCGCGGCGCGTCATACCCAACACGTAGAACGGCATGTCCTCGTTGGTCTCGGCGGCCATCTCGATGAAGTTCGAATGAAAATCGTACTCACGCGCTTTCCACGCCAAGTAGTACGGATCCACCAAGATGCAGTGGCCACCGATGCCGGGCCCGGGGTAGAATGGCATGAATCCAAAAGGCTTGGTGGAAGCGGCCTCGATCACTTCCCAAATGTCGATTCCGCCCATACGGTCGCACAGCCGCGCTAGTTCGTTCACAAGGGCTATGTTCACGCTGCGGAAAATGTTCTCCAGCAGCTTGGTCATCTCGGCTACGCGAGGGCTGCTGACGACGTGCACTTTGTTCACCACCTGCCTCATCGCCAACGCCGCCAGCTCCGTGCAGCGCTCAGTCACCCCGCCCACCACAACCGGCGTGTTCGCGGTGGTGAACTTCTTGTTGCCCGGGTCGATCCGCTCCGGCGAAAAGGCCAGATGAAAATCCTCCCCCACTTTCAAACCGGACTGCTCCAGAATCGGCAGCACCACCTTCTCCGTTGTCTCAGGGAAAGTCGTGCTCTTCAAGATCACGAGCTGTCCGATCCTCAGCCGTTTCCGGATCTCATCCGTGGCATCCACGACGTAGCTGATGTCCGGATCTTTGTTCGGCGTGAAGGGAGTGGGAACGCAAATGTAGACCACGTCGCATTCGCCCACGTGCTCGAAGGTGTGAAAAGCTTCGAGCGCCCCATTCTCCACGCACGCGGCAAGCCTCTCAGAGGCTATGTCCAGGATGTAGTTTTCTTTCCGTCGCAGCTTTTCGACTTTTTCCCGATCCACGTCGAAGCCGTAGACCGTAAAGCCCTTCTCCGCGTACTCAACCGCCAGCGGCAACCCCACGTAACCGAGCCCGATGACGCCGATCTTCGCCTCTTTGTTCCGAATCTTCTCGTCGAGCGACTTTCCCTGAGTGTCCATCGTTCCCCTCTTCCGTTCAAAGATCCCGTTGGTAGTGCTTGCGGTAGAATTCCAGGTACTCCCCGCTCTTGAGAGGCTCCCACCACCAGCGATTCTCACGGTACCAGTTGATCGTGAAATCCATGGCTTCTTCGAAAGAATGCGCAGGCTGCCAGCCCAACGCGCGGAGCTTACCCCAGTCGAGTGAGTAGCGGCGGTCATGCCCCGGGCGGTCCTTCACGAACACCATCAGCGAGCGAGGTTTGCCCAGGCGATCGAGGATGTATTCCGTGATCTCCAGGTTCGTCTTTTCGTTCCCGGCGCCGATGTTGTACACCTCTCCATCCTTACCCTCCCGCATCACCACGTCGATGGCGTTGCAGTGATCCTCCACGTAGATCCAGTCGCGTACGTTGAGCCCGTCGCCGTAGATGGGCAATTCTTTGTCGTCCAGCGCGTTGGTGATGAAGAGAGGGATCAACTTCTCGGGGTACTGGTAGGGACCGAAATTGTTGGAGCAGCGGGTGATCACCACCGGCATCCCGTAGGTGACGTGGTACGAATAGGCCAGCCGGTCACCACCCGCCTTCGAGGCCGAGTAGGGGCTCGAAGGCATCAGCGGATCCGTCTCCTTGAACGACCCCTTTTCAATGCTCCCGTACACTTCGTCGGTACTGATCTGCACGAACTTCTTCACGCCGTGTCGTTTGGCCACCTCTAGAAGCACATACACGCCAATCACATCCGTGCGGATGAAATCGCCCGGCGCACCGATCGAGCGGTCCACGTGGCTCTCCGCCGCGAAATTCACCACGATGTCCACGCCGGACATCACTTCATCCACGACCCGCTCGTCGCAGATGTCGCCCTTCACGAATCGGTAATTGGGCCGATCTGCCACGTCCTTCAGGTTGTTGAGATTGCCGGCGTAGGTCAATTTGTCGAGATTGATCACCTCGCAGTCGGGATACTTCCGCAGCAAGTAATGAATGAAATTGCTGCCGATGAACCCGGCGCCCCCGGTCACAAGGAATCTCTCCATCAGTCCCTCCACAGGCTCGGTGCCACTTGTCGTGCTATCCCATCTTGATGTCCCAATCGTAGGGGATCTCGGGGCTATCGTACGGCAAGCGGTGCTCGTCCGGGTTCTCGTAGTCGTACTTCTGCGTCACCGTGTTGATCACGATCGCTTCTTTTTGCCCGATGCATTTCCAGCCGTGGTACACGCCCGCCGGCACGTGGATGAGCACCGGATTGTGCTCTCCGATGAAGAACTCATTCACCTCCCCTTTTGTGGGGGAATCTTCGCGAGCGTCGTACAGAGCCACCTTCAACATGCCGTGCACCACGGTGAAGTTGTCGTCTTGTCTCTTGTGGTAGTGCCAGGCTTTGATCACGCCCGGGTATGTGGTGGTCATGTAGACCTGGCCAAAGCGAGTGAACTCGGGGTCGTCCTCGCGCAGGATCTCCATCAACCTCCCGCGCTCGTCCGGAATCACACGGAGTTTCTTGACCTTCACACCGTGGATCATCTTGACCTCCCTTCCAGGAATGAAAGTTACGCAACAGGTCCAGCAAAAACAAACGGTTTGTCCGCCGACCTCTACCTCGGGAAAGCCCGTATCACAGCCGTCTCACCCGGTGCAATCCCGATTTCCACTACGCTTCGACCGCGCCTCTGGTAAGACCGGGGAAACCTGGTTTGCACGTCCAGCACGGTGCCCGACACCTGCCATCTCCGTGGCAATGGCACGCGAACCGTCAGCGGAACCCGGCGCAGCCCGGTGGAGACGTCGGACACGGCAACAACGATCGCACGGCCCCCTCGTCGAACCCGCACAGTGACATGAGCCCGCTCCCGCTCCAGCACGTACCTGGCCACCTCCGCTTGTGTCGCCACCCAAAGAGAGTCGGACCGGGCCTGGAGATCGTCCAGGAAAGTCAGGAACAGATCGTACGGAGCCACAACCTCATTGAACGGCCCATTCACTGACAGGGAATGCCAGTACACAATCAGCCATCCCCCTACCCGGATTGTTTCGTCCAACAAGGATCCAAAGGAAACCCGATCGTACGGCGGGTACACCCCGTACCCCTTGAGGTACGCCAGAGTGCTGTCCCCAATCGGCCGTCGATTAATACCGGAAGGGCTGTCCGTATCGATGACCCTCTGGCACACATGGTACCGCTGGCAGACCGCGCGAACCTCCGGCGTACTGCTTCCGTACGGGTACGAAAAGCTGACTACCCGCCCGATCCCGGGTATCCCCAGCGACAGCTCCTCCACTGCTCTGCGTATTTCGGCCTCAGCCTCGGCGAGACTGAGCGTTGCAAGGTTGGCATGAGAATGGGTATGCGAGCCGATCTCATGACCCCGATCGTACAGTCGCCTCCAGGGCTCCCAATCGCGAACGTCCTTCGTGTTCAGGTTGAAGGCCCCAAAATAGCCGTGTTCCTCCAGCGCGGGCGCTGCAAGTTGCCAGTGCGAGGGGCGGGCATCGTCGAAGGCGACAGAAACTACGGCCTTCTTCCCGTCCTTCCAGTAACTGACTTCGCAATCGGCCCGGTAGCCACTCTCCACCGGGAGATCGAGCCTCGGCCTTGTGGGCGATTTGGCGCAGGCCAGCAGCACGGAAAGAGCTACAATCCCCCGGAGCGCACGCCTCCAGCAACCTCGTCCGCAACCCCAGCCCATGGCCCCTCCTTCAAACGGGCTACTCCACCCGGCGATGGGTCACGGCAATTCCACGATCCGCGCCTCCCCGGTTCGCGTGTCCCAGATGGCGACGGTCCGTTTCCCGCTGAGCCAGCCGCCACATTCCCCGGGATTCAGCACGAGCGTTCTCCCCTCCCGGATTAGCTCCACTTCGTGCGTGTGACCGTAGATGATGAGATCGTAGAGCTGGGATACCTTGAGAGCCTCCAGGTTATGCGGCTCGTGCAGCACGAGAACCTTCCTGCCATCGAGTTCCAGATCGTACGGAGGTTGGAAGATCTGGCCTTCGAACGTTCGCGCCAGCCCGAGCCGCTCTCCGTCGTTGTTGCCAAAGACCATCACCAACCTGCACTTCAGACGACCCAGTGCGCGGTGCACAAACGGTGCCACGAGATCCCCGGCGTGGATCACCACCTCCACCCCTTCCGATTGAAATAGCTCCACGGCCTTGTGCAGAGCGTCGAGATTGTCGTGGGAGTCCGACAGGATTCCAACCTTCATCGCGATCCACCTCCTCTCTGCCACAGCTCCGGCAAAAGGTCCAGCCAGCGAATCCCCGATCGCGGAACGACGATCTCCCCGTCCTCCGGTCCGCCCAGCTTCTCGGTCAGCCCTCTGAAATGCAAAAAGGCCGTCAGCGCACACAGGACGGCGTCGATTTCGTGGTGACTCGGAGCGCCCTCGAGCTCCCAGCGCACCCCCATCCGGCGCAGAAGCTCCCGCTCTGCCTCACGGACCGACCTCCGCCCCTTCTTCACTCCGCGCGCGGCGCCCCACAGAATCCGGCGGGTTGCGTAGGGGTACACCTCGAGCACCACGAACCCCAGACCACGGAGGAGTTCACCGAGCGCCAGGCACCTCTCCACCCAGTCTCGGAGAAAAGAGCGGGGTGTGGTGAAGAAACAACCGATCCCACGCTTCGCGAGCTCCAGCTCTGCCCGCCGTCTGAGCCGGCGCTCCTCGGAATCTACGCCGAAGAATTGCTCCGGACTCAAGCCCCGCGGCAACCGCAGAGGGCCGTCGAGACCAACGCACGCCACCGACCCAAGCCCCTCGAGCCAGCGCGCGATCTCTTCGTCTTTCCGAGCCCAGCGAAGGTCCAGCACCCGCCCATCCGCGGACAAGGCACAACAGGCGGTCGGTACGTCTTCCCTCGAAGATGGGTCGATCCCGGCAAACAAGGGCAATCCCGAGGGCGCTTCCGGCATGGTGCAACCTCCCTTGAAGTCGCACTAACCGTACGCATTTCGGAGCAAAATTTCAAGGGGCTGGCGGCGCTGGAAATCCGCCGCCGGCGCACCAAACTGCCCTTTTCCTTTGCCCGTAGATTCGTTACATTTGCCCTTGAAAAACATCGGAGTAACTCCGGTCGGGACCTTTCCCTCGCTATTGAGCCAGAAAACCCTCTGACCATTCGGAGGTACGTTGCGATGCCCATCGGCACCATACGGGTAGCCCTCGCGCAAATCAACACCGTGGTGGGGGATTTCGAGGGCAACGCGCGCCGGGTGGAAACACAGATCGAACGCGCCCGAAAACTGGGCGCGGACCTCATCGCTTTCCCGGAGCTGACCGTGACCGGCTATCCGCCGGAGGATCTCCTGCTCCGCGCCTCCTTCATCGACCGCAGCATGGCCACGATCGAAAACCTCGCAGCGCGGACCCGGGGGATCACGGCTGTGGTCGGTTTTGCCGAGCGACGAAACGGCCGGGTCTACAATTCGGCAGCCGTTTTTCACGACGGGGAACTCGTCACCACGTACCAAAAGATTCACCTCCCCAACTACGGGGTCTTCGATGAAAAACGGTACTTCGAGCCCGGCGACGAGGCCCTTGTGCTCGAATTGAACGGCGTCACGGTCGGACTCAACATCTGCGAGGACATCTGGTTCGCCGACGTGCCCGCTGTGCAGGCGCTCAAGGGCGACGCGGAGCTGATTCTGAACATCTCCGCCAGCCCCTATCACGCGGGGAAACGAAAGACCCGCCACGACCTCATCTCACGCCGGGCCCGGGACAACTGGGCCTGGGCCGCCATGGTGAACCTGATTGGCGGGCAGGACGAGCTCGTGTTCGATGGCAACAGCGCTTTCAGCGACCACACCGGCCGCATTCGCGCAGCCGCTCGGCCTTTCGCCGAAGACCTCATCATGATGGACATCTCCTGCCATCCCGTGCAGGAAGCCCGCAAACTCGACCACGAATTCGCCACCCTCGCCGAAGATTTCGACAGTGAGCTCGCGCTGCGGCTGGTCAAACTGGGCCTCTCCGCAGCTACCGAGGAAAAGCCGGAGATACAGCCTCCCGAACCCCACAGCGTGGAGCTCAGCGAGGAGGAAGAGGTCTACCAGGCCCTGGTGACGGGCGTGCGCGACTACGTGCGCAAGAACGGCTTCGAGAAGGTGGTGATCGGGCTGAGTGGGGGCATCGATTCGGCGCTCACCGCAACCGTGGCCGCCGATGCCCTCGGTAGGGAAAACGTGACCGGCGTGACCATGCCGTCCCAGTATTCAAGCCGGGGGAGCGTGACCGATTCGGAGAAGCTGGCCCGGAACCTGGGGATCAAGCTTCTGCACATCCCCATTCGCGGCATCTACGAAGCCTACGAGAAAGAACTGCGACCGCACTTCGACGAGCTTCCACCGGACATCACGGAAGAGAACATCCAGGCGCGGATCCGAGGGAACCTGCTGATGGCCCTCTCGAACAAATTCGGCTGGCTGGTCCTGTCCACAGGGAACAAGAGCGAAGTGAGCGTGGGATACTGCACGATCTACGGCGACATGGTAGGGGGTTACGCCGTGCTGAAGGACGTACCCAAGACCCTGGTCTACCGTCTCGCCCGCTGGCGCAACGGCAAAGCCGGGTACGACCTCATCCCCGAAAGCATCCTCACCAAGGCGCCCTCCGCGGAGCTCCGGCCGAACCAGACGGACCAGGACACTTTGCCCCCCTACGAAGTTCTGGACGGCATCCTCGAGGCCTACGTCGAGAAGGACATGAGCTACGAGCAAATCGTAGCCCTGGGCTACGACCCGGAAGTGGTGCGGGATGTCCTGCGACGAGTGGACTCGGCTGAATACAAACGCCGCCAGGCGCCGCCGGGTGTGAAGATCACTCCGAGGGCCTTCGGAAAAGACAGGAGGATGCCCATCACCAATCGCTACCGCGAAGCGTAGCCCGACCGTCAACCGCGGTCCAATCGTGTCCTGCTCACCTGCGGACACTGTGATTGGCTGGCTCAAAGCGAAAGATAAAGGACGGCAAACATGCGGAGACGAATCCTGTTGCTCGGAGTTCTCATCCTTTCCGGCCTGGCACTGGCGATCGGGCTCCACACCCTCCGGGCCGGGAAATCCCGCCGGCTTTCCGTGCACGTGGAGCAAATCGCCCGGCCCATTCAGCGCTGGCTGCTCGCTTCGCCCAAGGCCGACGCTCCCTACGCACTGGCGGAGCGCGAAGGGAAAGTGGTGCTGCGCACGCGCGATGGGGCGTGGCGCGAACTCTACCGACCGCCGGGGCCGGTACTATTCGCCGCAGCTTCTGCTTTGAGCGGTTCCTTCTTGGTGGCAAGCGTAGCGCGGCCTGCTACACCGGATGATCCCGGCTCACTCGATGTGCGCTCCTTCTGCACCGACGGCGCTCCCGTCGCGCAATGGAGCATCGAGTGGGCCTACGACCGGCCTGTCCCCGGCATGCTTCCGCTCCATCGAGGCACGATGCTAGTGCTCGGCTGGTCGGACCTCGCCGTTCTGCAAGTCCTGAGGCTCCCCGGAAAAATCCGAGAAGTCCGCCTGTTCGACCCACCTGAGTACGCCTACACGCGCGCGCTGTACTTGGCGGAAGCCCCCCACGAAGGCGAATTCTTCGCGCTGACCACACGAAGGCCAGCCAGTCCACCGCTGGAGGATTCTCCCGGGGAATCGGGTGAACCGTGGTTGTTCCGCCTGAACTCCGAGGGAGAGCTCATCGAGTCGCAGCGGCTCGAGGCTGACGACTTGTCCGGTCTCGCGAGTCTGCCGGACCATTCCCTTCTCATCCTTGGTCTAACCGACCTGCCAGCACCGGGCGAAGTCCGACCTGCCGTACTGGTCCGGGACCTGGCCAGGGCGAGAGATCTCCGCGTGTCATCCCTCACACCGGATTTCGTCTCCCTCGCCCCTTCTGGTAGGTACCTTTACCTCGCGGACCCGCTCCGGGCGGCGGCGCTTCGCCTGCGAGATGGCCGGGTGGTCTGGCGCTTCTCCCCCCACACACCCCATCGGTCGATCCTGCAGATCGCCGCCCTGCCGGGTACGGATCTCTGCGCCGTGCTGACTGGCGCGCCGCAATTCGAGCACGGCCGATTCGTGTACAGGGAGAACCGCGTCCTACTGGTGGACAAGGAAGGAAAAACCATCGACTCAGCGGACTTGCCCGTGGACCTGCCGCGACGGCCGCTGCTGGCGCCGGGCCCTGGTTATCTCGACGTACTCACAACACGGCACAGACTGCGCATCGCCATCGGAGAATGAACCATGCGGAAGGTAGCAGCTTGGACAGCGTTGACCGCAGCCCCCCTTTTTCTGCTCGCGCCTGCGGAACTGGCCCGTGGGCAACAGAGCTACGGCTGGCCCGTCACCCCGTTCGACACCTCTCACTGGATCACCGGTACCTTCTGCGAGTACCGCGACACTGCCCCGGCGCCTCACTTCCACAACGGGGTGGACATC
>CAYXFI010000132.1:5899-9164 GCA_964464205.1 uncultured Cytophagia bacterium | reverse complement strand
GAATCGGATTGTTGTAGGAGCCACCTCCTGGTGGCGAAGCGACGCCTCCCGGCGGCGAAAAACCGTTGCGGCCATCGGAAGCGGGAGCTTCCTCCTACGTCCTGGCGGCGAAGCCAGGGGGCGTCCTCGCATCCTGCGCTCGTCAGTCGTCCAATCTCAGCTCGCCCTCGCGGATGAGCGTCCTCGTGGAACCGTCCGCGAAGGTGACGACGAACGTGGGCCGGTGAAAGAGGAAATCGCGATGCGTTTTCGACCGATTCTGTCCACCGACCATGTCCTCGTTGTTCCCGAAGGCGATGTGGGCCGTACGGAACGCCTTCTCGTCCTCCAGCAGGTTACCGGTGATTCGGGCGCCTGGATTCAACCCGATGCCGAGCTCGCCCACCACGGAGGCCATCTCATCGACGCTGAGCAACTGCCACACCTTCTCGACCAGTTTCTCGTCGTCGCTGCGGAGATTCACGACCTTGCCCGCCCGCACCTCGATCCGGAGGGGGGAAGGGACCTGCCCGAGGTCACCGATCGAACCGTCGCAGACGATCACGCCGTCGGCCTGGTCTTCCACCGGTGCGCACCAGATTTCGCCGCACGGGAGATTGCCCCAGTGTTCGTTGGTGATCTGCACATCCGTTTGGAAAGGCCTTCCCCGTATCACGAGCGAAATGTCGGTGCCCGCTGGTGCGGTGATGTGCACGCGTTCCGCGCCTTCGAACGCTCGGATGGCGCGCTGGGCCAGTTCCACCAGTGCGGCGTAGTCCACGTTCATCGGCCCCGAGGTCATCATGCCTTCCGTGATGCCTGGAGCGTGCCCGAGTCGTCTCCGCTTGCCCTCCGTGACGGCGCGTATCCAACGGATGCGGAAGGGCGTCTCTTCTCCCCTCGCCGCAAACGCATTGATCACGACGGTGGCGTCGGTCAGAGCCTGGAGCATCTCCTGCGTGGGCTCGGCCAAGGGACGTGACGTTTCTGGCAGCTGTACCAGCTCAGCGCCAGCGCCAATCTGCCGTGCGGCTTCGACGAAGGCCTCGCCGATGGAACGCTTCTCATCGTCGGTCACCACCAGCACACGGTCCCCATTGGTCACGGCCAGGACGTGACGCAGAGCCTCGTGGGCCGCTTGGATCATTTTGGCAAGATCGTCAGGATTGGGTAGACTCATCTCTAGCGGCTCCTTTCGCGTAGTAGTAGGTGAACACGCACAGAAGCGTGAACAGAACAATGCTCAGCACCTCGCCGACGGGTCGTTCAGCGATACCCGTGTGGAGTTTGCCACCAAAGAACAGCGCCAGGAATGCGCTCACCACGCCCATGATGGCTCCACCTGCGATGAAGCCGGAGGCGATCAGCGTGCCGCGTTCGCGCCGGGCCTGGTTCACTTTTTCGTCCTTGCTCCGGGTGGACACCAGGTGAGCGATGATTCCGCCCGCCAGCACCGGGGTGTTCAGCTCAATGGGTAGATACATGCCGAGGGCGAAGGCCAGTGGGGGCACACCGATCATCTCGAGTGTCAGGGCCATGAAGATGCCCGCGCCGTACAGACCCCACGGCACCGAAGAGGTGGCGAACAGGACGTTCAGCACGGCCGCCATGGCGTTGGCCTGGGGTGCGGCCATCGCAGTGGGGCGGTCCGGGGTGAACCCGTAGACCTCGTTCAGCAGGAGGATTACGCTGCCCACGGCCAGCGCAGCTACCGTGGTCCCGAGGAATTTGAGCCGCTCCTGGTTGAAAGGCGTGGCCCCGATCCAATAGCCGATTTTCAGATCCGTGATGAAACCCCCGCTCATGCTGAGGGAAGTGCACACCACGGTGCCGATGATCAGCGCCGAGACCATCCCTTCAGGGCCCTTCAGTCCCAGTTTGACCAGGATCACGCTGCTCAGGATCAGGGTCATCAGGGTCATGCCCGACACCGGGTTCACGCCCACGATGGCGATGGCCCGCGCTGCCACGGTGGTGAACAGGAAGCTGATCACCAGGGCCAGTAGCGTGGCTGCCAGAGCGAAGGACCAGGTGTCCACCACAGAGGTTCCGAAGAACACGAGAATGGCGATGGTGGAAACCAGAATGAGCGCCACTAGGACGGACATCGGGATGTCTTTGTCGGTGCGTTTCACCTGGTCGCCACGGATCTTGCCCGCGAAGATCTGCTTGAAGCCCAGGCTGAACGCCTGCACGATGATCTTCGAATTCTTGATGATGCCCAGGATGCCCGCCATGGCGATGCCGCCGATGCCGATGTGGCGCACGTAGTTCTGGAAGATCTCTTCGGCGCTCAACTGGGCCAACGGTTTCGTCGCGGGCAGGATGGCGACGTCCACGTGGCTGCCGATGTACCAGATGGCTGGAATCAGCACCAGCCACGAGACGAAACTACCGGCCGCGATGATCGAAGCGTAGCGCAGGCCCACGATGTAGCCGAGGCCCATCACTGCTGCACCGGCGTTCAATTTCACCACGAGCTTGGCTTTGTCGGCGAGCATCGCTCCCCAGGGCACTACCCGGGTGCTCACCACTTCGCGCCACAAACCGAAGGTGGCGATCAGGAAATCGTACAGTCCGCCGAGTGCGGCGGCTTTCAGCAAGATGCTGGCCTGGGCGCCTCCCGCTTCTCCGGTGACAAGCACTTCGGTTGTGGCCGTCGCTTCGGGAAAGGGAAGCACGCCGTGCTGTTCGGCCACGAAGTAGCGCCGCAGCGGAATCAGGAAGAGGATGCCCAGGAAACCGCCGAAGAGCGAGGCCAGAAAGATCTGCAGGAAACTCGTATCCAGGTTGAGAATGTAGAGCGCTGGGATGGTGAAAATGGCTCCGGCCACTACCACGCCGGAGGCCGCGCCGATGGACTGGATGATCACGTTCTCGAGGATGGTGCTCTTGCGTCGATACATTCCGGCGAGGCCCACAGCCAGGATGGCGATGGGGATCGCTGCCTCAAAGACCTGCCCGATCTTGAGGCCCAAATAGGCGGCCGCAGCGGTGAACACCGCGGCCATCACTAGGCCCCAGGCGACCGAGCGGCTTGTCACTTCGGGTGGGTGCTGATCGGGAGGAACGAATGGGATGTATTCTTCGCCAGGTTCGAGCGGACGGTACGCGTTGGAGGGCAAACGAGGTCTCTCTTGCTCCATGTCACCTCCTTGGTCGTCTCATCTGGCCCGTGTCCTTTGAGCACAGCGGTGATCCGCGTCCGGGCGTGTGCGCGAGGGTGGCGAAAAGCGCTTGAATATAGGAAAGTTGCCCTGCGGTGGCAAGGGGAAACCGGGGCGCT
>CAYXFI010000132.1:0-5799 GCA_964464205.1 uncultured Cytophagia bacterium | reverse complement strand
TCACGCTCTGTCAAGAGGGAGACTGCGCCTACCTCTCTTCTGACTTTGGCGTTACGAAGTCAGAGACTTCGCACTCCAGCGACCGGGTGGACCGCGACGACTCCTGTCGTCGCACTGCGGAGTGCGAGGACTTCTCTCGTCACCTGCGCGCTGCGAAATCGGAGACTTCGCACACCCTGACACAGTGGACTGCGACGACTCCTGTCGTCGCACCGAGGGATGTGACCACTCCTTTCGTCACCGGCGCTTTGCGAAGTGGGATACTTCGCACTCTCCGACGCGGTGAACCGCGACGACTCCTGTGGTCGCACTGCGGAGTGCGAGGACTTCTCTTGTCACCTGCGCGCTGCGAAGTCGGAGACTTCGCACTCCACGAACACAGCGGACCGCGACGACTCCTGTCGTCGCACTGCGGAATGTGCGACTCCTTTCGCCACTTCCGCGCCGCGAAGTCGGAGACTTCGCACTCCACGGGGACTGCGACAACTCCCGTCGTCACTAGGTTCTTGCGAAGTCAGAGACTTCGCACTCCGATGGCTCGTAACGCGCGAGCGAAGATGCGGCTGTCAGCCCCCTTCCGCTCTGAGTAGCTGGAAGAGCGTTCGCAGACGCACCCTCGTCGGGGGCTCCCACCCCGGTGGCAGGTGCTCCGCCACGAATTCAGCGTTCGTCGCGAGCAGGTGTCGGTTGACTTCGCGCATGTCGAGCACTTCACCGGGATCGAAGTGGTGCCGGTCGCGGAAGTTGAGCGAACAGGTCAGGACGCGCAGGTCGCCTTCGATCTCGTACAGAAGTGGCAGGCCGTGGGTGCGACAGATCACCGGGCGGGCTTCGTACAGCGTGCACAGTCCCCCGACCAAAAGCGGGCACACTCCCGGATCGTCGTTCACTTTCACCTGGGAAATGCCCCGCCCGACAGCTTCCAGCCACAGGCGAAACGCCTCGATGGGCAGCACGGTCCTATCCACCCGGCAGCAGGAATCGCAGCCCGGGCGACATTGCATTTCGGCTTGGTGGAGGCCCTCCAGTTCGCGGACCTGCCGACTGAGCTCATCCACTAGGTTGCGGTACCGCTCAAGCGCTTCCCGAGGATCGGGGACGGCCGCGAATCGATTGAGCAGGGTCCGAGTGGCCTCCTCGTCAAGCGTCGAGACGGGCTGTTCCTGATTGGATTCCACGTTTTCGACTCCGCAGGATGGAGATGACCGTGATGGCGAGCAAAGCGGCGTAGTTCGAAGCGAGAAACCACGGCGCGGACCATGAGACACCGTTCACGCGCACGGGGGATAGGGGCCAGAGGAATGGAGTTGGGAAGAACGAGAGGGTATGAGTGGGAACGTCCAACAATACGTGCAGCGGCGACGCAATTGCCCAGAGCGGGAGTCGGCCGGTGAGGCGGTAGACCATCCCGAGCACCACTGCTGCCACTACCAAGCTGTGGGAGATGTCGTACAGGCGAAAGACGTACTCCGGGATGCTGTGAAGCGGAAGGTTGGCCGTGAGGGGGTTGCCCCGAACAGTTCTTTCCACCACGTGGGGGCCGAAGGCGAAGATGTCCGGGGCGATTCCGACAGCCACCGCAGGCCATGTTCTCGACCTGCGCCCGAGCAGGTGGTAGCTCCACAGCCCGTGGGCCACTATGTCCACTATTGCCCTCCGCGAGGATTACTGCAGACGCCCGTAGCGCCGTAGAATGCAAAGCACCCGGTCTACGGGCAGGGCCTCCACCACGTGGCCGTCTCTACCGCGGGTTGTTTCCGCCGCGAACAGCGAGTGGTAGATGGCTTCTTCGGTAGCTTCGATGGCCGCCAGAAACAGGGGGCTCAGGGCATCTTCTCGCAGCACTTTCCGGCGCTGAACTCGGGACTCATTCCGGAGCCGGACGCGATTCTCCGGACAGGTGGAAAACGCGATCACGTAGTCGCCGCTCCCGTGACTGGAAATGCCGCCGGTGCGGGCCAGCCCGTACAACGCCCGTTTGGCGAGGCGCTTCAATTGGCGGGCGTCGAGGGGTGCGTCGGTGGCGAGGACGATTATGCAGGAACCGTCGGAGGATTCCAGCACGTCGCGCAGGTAGTAGCGGCCGAGCTCCTGGCCGACCGGCACGCCAGCGATCTGCAACACGCCGCCGAAATTGGTCTGCACGAGCACACCCACGGTGTAGCCACCGAGGCTCTCGGGAAGTCGTCTGCTGGAGGTACCGATCCCGCCTTTGAACCCGAAACACACGGTACCCGTGCCCGCTCCCACGCATCCCTCTTCCACCGGCCCGCCGCGTGCCGACTCGATGGCCTTCCACACGTGCTCCGGACGCACCGATTGCTTCCGGATGTCGTTCAGGTAGCCGTCGTTGGTTTCGCCCACCACGGGATTCACGGAGCGAACCCCCTCGTTGCCTGGCTGGCGCAGGGTCCACTGGACCACGGCCGCCGCTGCAGTGCCCACAGCCAGCGTGTTCGTGAGGATGATGGGCGTTTCGATCGTGCCGAGCTCCTCCACCTGAGTGTACCCGATCAACTTGCCGAAGCCGTTGCCGACGTACATCGCAGCCGGGACCTTCTCCTGGAACAGGTTGCCGTCGTGCGGCAGGATCGCCGTAACGCCCGTGCGCACGTCGGTGCCCCGCCGGAGAGTCACGTGACCGACGCGTACGCCCGGCACGTCCGTGATCGCGTTCAGGGGCCCGCGCGGGAGAATCCCCACCCGGAGACGTTCGGGAAAGGTGCGGTCTGCGGCGCGCAAGGCAGGCGAAACGGTCCCCACGCCGAGGAGAGCCGCCACACACGCGCTCACGATCCGCTTGTGCAGGGAGAACATGACCCATCCCTCCGTGCGCTCTTCAATGCCGTAGGCCTTTGGGGCAACTGTCCGATCTTTGCATGCGGGGCGCAGGGAGCTCCGATGCTTGTGGACGAGCTCCTTCCCTGCGCCGACACCGCCACGCCCTCGCCGAGTACAGCGCCGGGGTGTTTAGCCGACCACGCGCACGTTCACGGCTCGATCGCCCTTGGGTTCGCGGCGGACATCGAAGGCCACCCGTTGGCCCGGCACCAGTCGTCGTGCACGCACGCTCACGTCCAGGTCGCTCACGTGCACGAAGAGGTCCTCGTCATCATCGGAGATGATGAAGCCGTACCCTTTGCGGTCGTCCCACATTTTGACGGTACCGTACTGCATCGTCCGGTCCCTCCCTTTCTTGCCGAGAGTTCAGCGAACCTCTGCGTGGGTCAGCTCCTCCACCAGCGGCTGGAGGTTGCACCATTCCGCCATGGTGAGGAATGGGGCGCGATCCAGGTTTTGGAGGATTTCGTAGAGGGGGTGCATCCGCTCGCGGAAGCGAGGGTCCCGCGGCAAATGATGGTCGTAGATGATCAGTGTGCGTGGCAGTTGCTCTGCAATCCTCAGGGCGTTCTCAATGGCCCGCTGCATGTTGATGCGGTTCACGAGCTGCCCGAAGAGGTAGGTCGGGGGGCCGTCGAGAATCAGTAGATCGGGCTGCTCCTGTACGAGCCAGTCGACGTAGTCCTCGATGGTTGGCCCCTGCAGGTCGGAAGTGAAGACGAGCTTGTGTGCCCCGTGTTCCACCACCAGAGCCACGATCCAGCCCACCGTCGCGAATTCGATGCCGTGGAAAAGCGGCCGGGTGAACCGCACTCGGGTCTGTCCGAAGCGGAATTCCCGCTCGTCCGCGAACTCCACGCGAACGGTCCCGAACTCCTGAGGGCTGAGCCACGGTTCTTCCGTCCACAGCTGTCGTAGGCTCTCGAGCCGACGTTGCCCTTTGTCGAGGATCTGTTTGCGGCGGCGGTTGTAGTCGCCAAAGTCTTTTCCGAAAGCGTGGGGATGCTCACGGGCCGGATCGTGCTGACTGAGGTCCCGGGGCTCGCTCGTCAGTGGTTCGGAAGCCGGATCGCCGTACTGCTTGGCGAGGCCCTCGAAGAAATCCCGTGCGCGGTGCCACTGCGATCGATTGATCCACTGATTGGGGTCTTTGACCAGCAGCAGTTTGCCGTCGTAGATGTCGGGGAATTCCGCGGGATCTGCGTAGTGATCGTGGTGGTAGTGGGTCACGACCACCACATCCGCCGCTTTTGCCCAGGCCCGGATTGTGTCGAAGGCGGCCAGCTTGAACGCGTCCCGTTCCTCTTCCTCCAAGGGGAAACTCGGCTGCATCCCCGAAGCCCCTGGATCGACCAGCAGGTGCACGTCGGGCGTGTCGACGTAGATGGCCATCGACTTGGCGCCGACCGAATCGCACCAGAGCAGGCGTACGGCCATCGACCCGGCCACGAGACTCGGTGCTCGGTCCACAGCCCGACGCACTCTGCGAAGAAGCTGGCTCTCTCGTCTTCGACGACGCTGGCGGCCCATGGGCCTGACCCTCGGAGATTGTTACGAGCTCGGATGCCGCCGACCCTGGCGGGCCTACGGTAACGGGCTCACCGGGATCGGTGCGACCTCGGGATGTCGCGACAAGTCGTCAGCCTCCCGTCACAACGCGGCTGCACCCGCTCGCGACGACTGGGCTGGTGGCGCTCAACGGGTTGGCGAGAACCGTACCGATCGCGTCCGGAGCCGGGCACAAGGGTCAAAAAGGTGCCCCGGCCCTCGCCCCCGTTGGCTCTCGTTGCTCTGCACTGGGGCGTCTTTGGCTCTCGCGTCAATGCCCTCTACTGTGCCCATCCCCTTCCGATTTGGCAGACTTTCGCCCGTCCCCGGCTCGGGTCTCCCCCGGATCGCTTGAAGACCAGGCCGGAACGTTGCCCGACCGAGGGCTACGGTTCCTCGGTCTGTGCGGCCGAGGAGCGCCACAGTTGTACCCACAGGTCTCGACTCAGGAGCAGGTACTCTCGTCGCCTCGCAAACACCTCCAGTGTGAAAGTGTCGTCGTAACCGACGGCGCGCAACTCCCTGGCTACTTCGCGCCAATCAATCGTCCCGCAGAAGAGGGGCAGATGGAGGTCTTTCTCGCCGCCGACGTTGTCGCTCAGGTGCACGTGCTGGAGCCTGGTACGGAAGCGTTCCAAGAGCTCACGGAAGTGATTGCCCGTGTGCCCCAGGGCTGCGTGGCCCACGTCGAGGTGAAATCGCAGCTGAGGGAAGTGGCGAAACAGCCTCTCGAGGAGCTCGATGCGCTCCGGATTCGTCTCGGTGTTCTCCAGCATGAGCGTGATGCCCAGTCTCTCCGCGACGGGGAGGAGATGATCCAGCGCGGAGCTCCAGAAGCCGAACCGTTGTTCGTCGTCAAACATCTTCTCTGGATTTGAGAAGCGAAAGTGGACCGTGACCTTCTCGGCTCCGAGGTCCGCGAGAACCCGCAGATCGTCCGCCACCTGATTGAGGGCTGCCTGCCGTAGCCCCGGGTAGGCGCTGTCCAGTGGCAGGTAGTACGCGGTGTGTCCGACAATGTAGAGCCCCGATTTGGCGATGGCCGCTTGGACCCTCGGGCTGCGCGCGGCCTCGGCAGTGGCCCTGGGCGGTTCGAGTGTGAGATCGAGGAAGTCGAACCCATGCTCCGCGGCGTACGCGGCTTCCTCGTCGATCGGCAGACGCGGGTCATTCATCATGCCGATGCGCATCGGATCTCCCTTGGCCAGTTGATCCGTGGGTCACAGTCACGGAGCTCTCCATCGCCTCCATCCATCCGCGGGCTCGACGGCGTCGGCGAGCTCCGGCCGCACAGACCGAAGGGGTGCTTGTGCCGGTGGAGACCGGCCGTCACCGATGAGCGTTCTGCGCCGGGTTCGGTTCGGTTTTCAGCTCCGAGACTCGCAGCTCGTGACTCCCGTCGGGTCGCGT
>CAYXFI010000131.1:0-9199 GCA_964464205.1 uncultured Cytophagia bacterium | reverse complement strand
CAAAGTCATCGGACGCACTGCCTACCTCGTCGGGATCGCCGAAGGCAGCGAACTCCTGCAACGTCTGTGGCTCGAAGTGGACCACGCCCGCATCGGCCAGGAGGAGCTGCCCGTATTCGAGGCGCGTCTGACCACCCGAAGGGTACGGCTGGGGGAAACGACGGCGCCGCGCACCTACCGATTCCTGACCCCATGGCTCGCTCTGAACCAGGAGAATGACCGGGAATACCGCAGGCTCCAAAGCCCCGAGGAACGCGAGGAGCTTCTGGCCCGCATTCTGGTGGGCAACTGCTTGTCCCTGGCCAAAAGTCTGAAGCATGTGGTGCAAGCTCGCCTCCGGGCGCGTTGTTCGAGCCTTCGGGAAATCCGTTGCTCCTTGAAGGGGCTGCCCATGGTGGGGTTCGTTGGGGAATTCGAGGTGAATTTCGAGATCCCCGATCTACTGGGAATCGGCAAATCGGTCTCGCGCGGTTTTGGCACCGTCCGGCCGCTCGCGAAAGATGCCAACGAATGAAAGAGGTGGGGAGATGCTCATCGACGATCTGATTCGCATGGCCAGACCTCTCTTGCAAGGAGGAATGGAGCCCCAGGAAATTGTGCGCATGATCTCCGACGTGACCGAACCCAATGTCCGAAACTTCTACCGGCACGTTTTCGTGGTGGAAATTCCTTCCCCAGGAGAGGGGAAGGCCCCGGTCGCTTTGCCAATGCAGATGTTCGGCGATCTGGTGGTCGACGAACGCGGCAAGGAGCAATTTCATCCCGATGCCAGGACCCTGGCGGCCCCCTTCTCGCTGCCGCGGGGTGGGAACCCCTTGTACCCGCAGGGAACCTACGGCATTCCCGTGTACCCGGTGTGGATACGGCGCCGGGAAAGAGACGGGTCCTGGACGGGACAGTTAAGCACTCCTGAACTCGCGCGCCAGTTCCTCGCGGCTCGGTTGGATAGAACCCCTGGCTTACAGATCGACGAGGACACAACCGCCAAAGTCGCTGACTGCCTGTGCGAGGCCGTCGAGAAGGCGAATTTGCCCGCCGAAGAAAGGGTACTGGGGCTGGTCATTCTGGTGCCTTCGGGCAAGGGCGAGGTGGCGCCGTACGTGTACAGCTCCCAGCCAGAGGCGATCCACATCGGCCACAGCCGCCTCCACCCGGGGATGACCATCGTTCCCGACTACGAAGTGATCCTCGAGGCAATCTGGGAGGCCAAAATCGACGAGGGGGCGAGCAAAGGCACGCGCGAGGGACGATGCTCGATCTGCCGTGCCGAGGGAAAGCTGGTCACGCCCTACGCCAAATCTTGGCCCTGGGCGCTCCCCGAATGGAAGTGTCCTTTCCCCATGGCGGGGGACGAGGGATTGTGGGTCGAGGGAGTCGCGCTGTGCAGGGAATGCAGCAAGGCACTCACGCTCGGGGCCAAGGTTTTCGATATGCTCACCCGGCTCGTGCACAACGAAATCGTCCGTGAGGTCTTCTCTCCTGCCGACGATCACGTTGCCCGCAGCCAGGCCGGCCAGCGGCAGAGGGTGCCCCGGATCTACGGTTCCGCCTACATCGTGCCCGTCGACGAGCAGTTGCTGGAGGATCCTGAATTGCGGACGCTCTACACGAGAGAACTGACCAGTCTGGCCGAGACTCCTGACCCGAGCAATGTGCCGGCCGAAAGGCACCTGTCGACGGTGGTGGGTTTCGATCTCTTCCTGCGCGAAGAAGTGGATCAACAGGATCTTCGGCTCACCCTGGTCTACTTTCACGGGGATCCGGGGCGGGGCGACATTCACGTGCGCGCCGTGTTCGAAGAGGTGCGTCCCTCCACCCTGCGGCGCTTGCGGGACATCGCGAAGGATGCGGCGGCCACGGGGAAGGCGGTCTACCAATTCGCGTATGGGGAGCACGTCAACGAAGGGATGGCAAACGCGCTACATGCCCGCTACCAGTTGGTGCCCTACCTTCTCGGACGGGCTTACGGGGGTGCGTACCTATGGGATTGCCTCCGGGCCGCGTTCCGCCGGGAGCCGCTCGGGGCTCGCCGTTTCGTGAGAAACGCCGCACGCCGGATGCAGAGTCTCGCCCACAGACTCTCCGAGAACGGCTGGCGGCTGGTGGAAGAAGTCAGTTTCTTCTTCGCTTTCCTCAGGTTCCTGGAGCAGTATCGCGAGGTGTTCTGGCATGTGTCACAAGATGAAGGGAGCGGAGCCATGGCGATGCGACCGTGGAAAGAGATGCTGAGAGCGTTTTCCGAGGAGCCCCCCGAAGAAATGCGATTCGAATCGCCGGAAGAACTGGGATTCGCCTGCGGGATGCTCCTGCGCCAGTTCAGCCGGTGGTACTGGGGTCGGCTCGAAAAAGACTACCTGCAGCACCGGGTGATGACCTTCGGCACGGATCTTTCGCCCGATGCGGTCTGGCGGCGCGGTCTGGCCAAGATCTTCGACGTGGCCGCGCGAACCGGCATTGGAATCCCGGAGGACTTCCGCCGACGTGTGGGGGTTGCGCTGGCTGAGTTCGAGCGAATGCGCGAGGACGTGAGGCGCGATCGCGACAGCTTCATGGCCGCCTTCTGGTCCGGCTACGCGCTGTCCGGGGCCAGCGCCGGCGAGGCTCACGAGCAAGAGCCGTTGGAACTGGGTATGTACCGGCAATAGCGGACCTACACTTGGAGGGGAAAGATGAGCGAAAAGAACGGCATTCGGACCGGCGAGATCCTTTTCGTCAAGAGCGTCAAGGACGGGATACCCAACCGGGACCCGCTGCGGGACAGTGACGCGCGTCGCATTTTCGGCGAGGACGACGGCCGTATCTCCCTGAGCGACGTCAGCATCAAGCGGGACGTGCGGGACTACGTTTTGGCCCAGTACCCGGACGGAGGCGAAGAAAAGAATCTCTTCATTTTCGTGCGTAAGGAGTTCGCGGAGACGGGCAACCTGCTGGGCCGCGAGAAGCTGGCCCTGACGCTGCTGGAAAGGGCGGGAAAGCAAGTTGGCAAAGAAGTCAATCCCGCCGATCTCTTCGAAGTCGCCTACGACGTACGGGTGTTCGGTGCGGTGTTCAGCGTGCGCGGGCAGGCTTTCAACCAGACGGGCCCGGTTCAGTTCGGCTGGGCTCACTCGCTGCATCCCGTCGAGAGCAAGTACGTGCAAGGCACAGTGGTGATGCCTTCGGAGGAACAAGGCAAAGGGATGGGTACCATCTGGACGACCTACATCGTGCCCTTCGCCGTATTCGCCATGCCCGGCGTCGTCAGCGCACCGATCGCCAAATCGACCGGCATGACTCAGACCGACCTCGATCTGCTCCTGGAGGGCCTGTGGAAAGGCACCATCGCCAGGCAGGCCCGGGGCCGGGGTATCCAGCAGCCCTTGCTCCTGCTGCACGTGGAATACGAAGATCCCTTCTTCCGACTTGGATTCTTGGAGGAGGGAGTTGCCATCAAACCCGACCGCGATGCCTGGCTGGGCGGCAATCCTCCGACCTCGCTGGACGAAATCACGCTGGACGCGACGGCCCTGGCGGAGCGGCTTGAAAAGAACCGGGACAAGATCAGCCGCATCCGACTGTGGAAGGAACCCAAGCTCAAACTGGAAGGGGAAATCGATGCAGAGCTGTGCGCGTGGTAGTTCCAGCCACGGAGACCGACCATGCGTGTTCTGATCTTTGAGCTCAAAGGGCCCATCGCCCATTTCCGTCGTCCGGACACCATGGGTACCCAGGCCACCTACCCGTTCATCACCCGGACGGCCCTGCGTGGACTGATCGCCTCGGTGCTGGGATCGGAGATGCTGCCCGCCGAGGCGCGCTGCGGGATACGGCTGCTCGCGCCCGTTCGTACGGTGGCTCAGGAGCTCTCCCTGCACGGGAAATCGTGGATCGGTGGAGGAGACGCCAGGAGCTACCACCGGCCCACGGCCATCGAACTGGTGGTGAACCCGCACTACCGGGTCTACTACGCCGGTCCGTCCGCAGATGAGCTGGAGGCCCTCCTCCGCGACGGTAGAAGCCACTACCACACCTACCTCGGTAGCGCCTTCTGTCTGACTTTTCCCGTTTGGGTCGGCTCCGCGGAGAGCCGAGGGCCTCTGCAAGTTGCGGCGGACTCCGCGTTGCACTGCGTCACCGTGGTCCCGTCGCCGGCGGTCGGACGACTGCTGCCCGATGAAGATCGCGAGTACGCTCGTGTGGGCGGGATCCTGTTCGAGTATCTCGGTGAGCGGCGTTTCCGGGGCACGGTGAGTGTGCTCTACGAGGTTTCTGGCGGCCCGATTGAGTTTGTGCCGAGCGATCGGACGCAGGATGCGTTCTGGGAATTCCACGAGCTCCCGGGGGAGGGGGTGGTTTGCCTGTGGTGATTCCCCTGCGCGAGTGTCTGGCCCGACCCGAAGGGGAAGGATTTCCCGGGCTCGTCGAGCATCTCGAGGCGGTGGCACACCGCTGTGGAAACCCAACGGGCGATCCCGTTGACAGAATGGCATTCCTGGCGGGCTTGCTCCACGACATCGGCAAATGCCAGGCTTCGTGGCAGGCGTACGTTCGAGGGAGAAGGCGGAGAGGTCCGCCGCACGCGCCTCTGGGTGCAGTTCTGTTCTGGTACTTGGCCGAGAAGCTCGTGCCCCGCTGGAGCACGAGCAGGCAAGAGCGGCGGGTGCTGCATAGCCTGGCAATGGATTGGGTCCGAGCCATCTACGGTCACCACGGCGACTTGCCCGATTTGGAGGAACGGCCTCCCTGGGAGAAGTACTACTCCGCGGAGGAGATCGAGGCGCGCCTGGCCGAGTGCGATCTGCAAGGGATCTTTGCGCTGGTGGGCCGATGGTTTCCGGTGGAGAACCTTCCCCCGAGCCGGCTGGGAGAGTGGTTGAGGGAATGCGGCGACGGATGGGAGCACCACAAGCTGTTGGTGCTCCCGACGCTGCTCAAGGGAGAGGGTGAGGAGACGGATTCGGAGCGGGCGCTTCTGCTGCCACGACTCGCGGACCGGCTGGTTGTGGCGGACCGCTACCACGCCGCCGGTTTCCGAGAAACGAGTCTGGAGCCGCGCGAGGCTGCAGAAGGTGTGCAGAATCTCGTGCGGTTCTGCGAGGAGCGGGCTGCCCAGGCCGTCGGGCGCGGGGCTAGCTCCGCGCTCGTGAAACATAGGCAGCGATTGCAGGACGAGGCCGTGGAGCGCTACCGCCGCAATCGGGATGCGTCCTTCTTCGCCCTGACTCTGCCCACCGGCTACGGCAAGACGCTCACCTCCCTGCGGGTGGCGTTGGAGGCGTGCCGGGGCGGGGAGTGCGAGAGGGTTGTGTACGTCGCCCCCTACATCTCGATCCTGTCTCAGGCAGCGCTTGAGATGGCCCGGGCCTCGGGATTGGAGGTGGTGACGCATCATCACCTTTCCCCGCTCGAAATGGGGGACGAGGGAGATGTGGATGTTCTGGACACGTGGCAAGCTCCCGTGGTGGCCACCACGTTCAATCAGTTCTTCCGCGCCCTGTTCCCCCTGCGCGCCCAGGAGTGCCTCCGCAGGGAGGCGTTGCACCGCGCCTTCATCATCGTGGATGAGCCGCAGATCATCGATACCGCAGTGTGGAACCTCTTTCTCAGGGTGCTTGAGTCTTCGGCACAGGAGTGGGGCTGCAGGGTGCTCTTTGCCACTGCCACTCTTCCGCCCCTGGAGCTGGGCTTGCGGAATGCCGCCGTCCCGCTGGCCGGTGGGACTGAAGCTTCGGGGCGCTTCGCGCTCCGATACAGTGCGGAAAAATGGGACCCCGACGACACCGCTCGGGCTGCATTCGAAACGCTGGAACGCCAAGGCAACGTGGCCGTGGTGCTCAATACCGTGCGCGACGCCACCGAAGTGTACGGCCGGCTGAAAGAGGCGATCCCGCAGACCCCGGCGTTTTGCCTTACCGGCCAGATGCTCCCGTACCACAAGGCCGGGGTGATCGCCGGGATTCGGCAAGCCGTGGATTCGGGCAAACCGGTGGCTGTGATGTGCACACAGATCCTGGAAGCGGGGGTGGACCTCAGTTTCCGGGCCATCCTGAGGGCGCTTCCAGTATTGCCGTCGGTGGTGCAAGTGGCGGGCCGAGCCAACCGCCACGGCGAGGGGCAACGGGCAACCGTGACCGTGTTTCGCTACGTTCGGGACGACGGCCGCGACACACGCGGCTACGTGTACGTGGACGAAACGGCTCGCAGGCAAACGGACGCTCTTCTGGAGGCTCATCCGGAGGTCCACGAGGAAGAGACGCACGCACTCCTGCGCGAATACTACGAACGCTGCTTCCAGGAGAACGAGCACTGTGCTCTTCTGCAAAAGCTGCGTGAAGCAGCGTTGGGCCGGTGGTCGGAGCTGGCGGGCATCGAGCCGTTCGGGAGCGTTCCGGGAGGCGTGGAGGTGTTCGTACCCTGGCCGGAAGCGATGAAAGAGGCGGCAGTAGCCGATGCGATGAAGCGTTTGTCCATCTCGAGCCCCCGCGAGCTACTCGACCGTTTCCTCGATCTTGCGTTCAAACGGTCGTTGTCCCACGCCGATCGGAGGCGGCTCTCCGGACTGCTGCACCGGTTCACGGTTCCCATGCAACTGGCTCAGGCAAGTAAGATCGCCAAGGACGTCAATGGCTGGCTCTGGGAAATCACGCATCCGGACCTCTACTCGGAGGAGATGGGGCTGGCGCACATTCGCGCGGCTCCCGACGACGCTGGATCGCTGATTCTCTGAGAGGTGGCTTCCGATTCGCGGCTCTGGCCCGGCAGAATGTCGCGCTGCTGTGGTTGCCCTCGTTTCCGGTGGGGAGCCGTGCTCGGACTCCGTCAAGCGTGATGGAAAGAGGGCCGCTCCGGGAGGGGCCAGATCCAGCCGGGGCGCAGCGTACCGGCAGGCGTGGGCTTGGTGTGACTTGTTGGGGAGATGACCTTCTACGAACGTTGAGGCTGGCGATGCAGCTTGTGCTCAACACGTTTGGCACTTACCTTTCCAAAAATGGCGACTGCTTCGAGATCAAGGCGGGGGACTCGAAACGGCTGATCTCCGCCAAAAAGGTGAAGTCAATCCTCATCACGACGGGAGCGGCGTTGTCGACCGACGCGATTCGTCTTGCAATCCAGAACAACATCGACATTCTGTTTCTCGATGAGTTCGGAGACCCGTACGCGAGGGTTTGGCAACCGCGATTGGGGTCGACCACGCGCATCCGGAGGCGCCAACTGGAGATCAGCGAGACGGAGGAGGGTCTCCGCTGGGTCACGGAATGGATCGTGCAGAAGCTCAAGAACCAGATCGATTTCCTGGAAGAGCTCGGACGGCATCGACCCGCTAAGAGCGAGAAGATCGCCGGGTACGTCGGCACGTTGAAGGAGACAGTGGACAAACTCCATTCACTCGCCGGCACCGTAGAGGAGAGGCGCGGCCAAATCATGGGGCTGGAGGGTGGTGCGGGCCACGCGTACTTTTCGGCCCTGGCGTATCTGGTTCCCCCTACCTTTCGTTTCCACGGCCGAAGCCGGCACCCCGCCCGGGACGAATTCAACGCCATGCTGAACTACTGCTACGGAATCCTCTACGGACTGGTGGAGCGGGCCTGCATTCTGGCGGGGCTGGACCCGTACATCGGGTTCCTCCACGTGGACAATTACAACAAGAAATCGCTCGTGTTCGATCTCATTGAGCCGTTCCGGATCCTGGCCGAGAAGACCACGTTCTACCTGTTCAGCAAACGACAGGTCAAGAAGGAATACTTCGACCGGGTGCGGGGTGGGGTAAGCCTGAACGGCGACGGCAAGAAACTGCTGATCACGGCTTTCAACGAGCGGCTCGATACGAGGGTTCGATACAGGGGACGCAACATCGCCCAGCGGGACATCATTCAGTTCGAGTGCCATCGATTCGCCAATTGGTTGATTCGTTCGGCCAAGGCCAAGGAGGCTTGAACCGTGTTGGTGTGGGTCGTCTACGATATCCAGAAGGATCGGACGCGGAACAAAGTGGCCAAGGCCTGCCTGGAGGCGGGCATCTACCGCGTGCAAAAATCCGTGTTTCTGGGCGAGCTGAACTCCAACCAGGTGGATGAACTCGGTCTGAGGATCGGTAAGCTCATCGATGAGAAAAAGGACTCGGTGTACATTTTCCCGATGTGCAAGGACGACTTTTCCAAAGTGAAGCTGCTGGGTCAAGCTTTCGACAAAGAGTTGGTCGCCGACGAGGTGAAGGCCCTGTTCGTTTGAGAGGTGTCGGTCGTGGTCGAAGAAAGGTTCGACGATCGTCAATGGGGCTCCTGGACCGACGATCAGTGGGTCAGCATCACGCCGACGCAGGTGCTGGAGTACCTGTTCTGTCCGCGCTTCGTGTTCTTCGAAGAGTGCCTGATGATTCCGGAGCACCAGGAATTGAGGCTGAAGGTCCAGTTGGGTCGGGAGGTGCACGCGAAGAAGGCCAAGATCAACCCCGACTACCTGAGGAAAAAAATCGGGGTTGTGAAGAAAGAGAGGACGGTGTATCTGGCGAGCAGGAGACTGAAAGTACGGGGGATCGTGGACGAGGTGTTGACCCTGCGGGACGGGACCATGGCGCCGTTGGAGTACAAGTTTGCGGAGTACTCGGGGGTGTTGTTCAAAACTCACAAGACGCAACTGGCTCTCCAGGCCCTGCTGATCCAGGAGAACTACGGGCGGGAAGTCGTGCGGGGCTACCTGGTGTACACGCGCTCGAAAAACATGCTGCGCGAAGTGCCGTTTTCGGAGAAGGACTTCCGGTTCGCCCGAAAGGTGGTGGACGAAGTTCTGGAGATCATCCAGACCGGTTTGTTCCCGCGTCGTACGTCGACACGCAAGAAATGCCTCGACTGCTGCTACAGAAATATTTGCGTTTGAAAAGTCGGGGGAAACAGTAGATTGATTTTCGGAAACTTGAGTGCTGCGAAATGGCTGCAAAAGTGGGCGAAAATCGGCCGTTGGAGCGGAAATTTCGAGCTGCTGAAGCCCGGAAAGGCCGACGAGAAGGAACGGCCAAACGCTGGTTGATACAGGCAGTTAGAGCTCAGAAGCTGTCTCAGCGGGGGATCCACGAAAACAAGGATTGAAACTGAGGGCCGAACGGCACCAGCAGATAGTTCGCTGCCTGTCTCAGCGGGGGATCCACGAAAACAAGGATTGAAACCGGTGGTCGGCCGGAAGGCGGTGCGCACGGCGGGGGGTCTCAGCGGGGGATCGACGAATA
>CAYXFI010000130.1:0-9273 GCA_964464205.1 uncultured Cytophagia bacterium | reverse complement strand
AGGCGACCGGCGACGGAATTGCAAGAGAAATCAATGTGTTGTGAAGAAAAAGTTGATGTCCATCTTCCTCTCGCTTCCCGCGGTGTGCCAATCGGAATTACCCGGAATGCGCGGCGGGCGAGACTGTTCGGAGATCGGCGGGGAGTTTCCCGCCGCAAGCTTTGCTTGGTCAGGGTGTAGTAAGTCGTGAGTGAACGGGTGTTCTGTGTCCACATGGCAAGGAGGATCTTGGCGAGATGTTCCGTTCGGTGCGGTACGTGCGCGGTTGGGCTGGAGGAATGCGGGTGGCAGGAGTTGCTTTTCCCCTTCTCTCGGCCTCGCTTGGCTTGCTCGCGGTGAGCGGCTGTCAGCGAAGCCAGCCGCAGTTCGATCCGAGGATGATGGCGATGGCGGGCGGACGCGAGACCGCGGCCATCCCGGTGGAGGTGGCTGTAGTCCGACGAGACACGATCTCCAACTACATCCTGGCCACCACGTCGCTGGAGGCCGAGCGCGCCGTAGACGTGGTGGCCAAGGTGTCCGGCGTGGTGGTGGAATTGCGCGCGGAGGAAGGGGATGTGGTCCGGCAGGGGGAGATCCTCGCCCGACTGGACGATCGCGAGCTCAAAGTGAATCTGGACCAGACGGCGGCCCGCCTGGAGAATGCCAGGCGGAACTTCGATCGGACCAAGCAGATGTTCGAGCGGAACTTGGCGAGCAAGGAAGCCTACGAGCAGGCGAAACTGGAGCTGGAGACGGCTCGAGCCCAGTACGAAGCGGCGAAGCTGCAGTGGGAGTACAGCCGCATTCGCGCTCCCATCGACGGCGTGGTGACCCACCGCTACATTGACCTCGGCGACATGGTGAACCCCAATATGGTCGTGTTCGCCATGGCGGACTTCGATCCTCTGCTTGCCCGTATTCACGTTCCGGAGAAGGACATCGGCAAGATCCGGGTCGGGCAACTGGCCCGGATCACCGTCGAGCCCGCGCCGGACAGGTTCTTCTACGGCCGCGTCCGGATGATCAGCCCGGTGGTGGATCCGCAAACAGGCACGGTGAAAGTCACGGTGGAGATCCGGAAGCGCGATGGGATTCTGCGTCCCGGAATGTTCGCCTCCGTCTACCTGGTGACGGACACTCACCCGGAAGCGCTGGTGATTCCCAAAAGGGCGCTGGTCCTGGAGAGCGAGCGTGACATGGTCTTCGTGTTCCGCAACGGGCGGGCCCACGAGGTGGCGGTTGAGCTCGGCTACGCGAACGGGGAGAATGTCGAAGTATTGCGCGGTCTTGCCGAGGGCGACACGGTCATCACCGTGGGCCAGGAGGGACTGCGGGAAGGGGTCCCCGTGCGGGTGATCCAACCGGGAGGCGAGACGGCTCTCGCCATGGCTCAAGCTCAGCAGCGGCCGGACACCGCCGGACGCCCGGAGCCGGAAGCCGCTATGAGGAGCCGGATGGGACAGCCTCGCGGTCCCGGGATGTTCGGCGAAATCACGGAGGAGAAACTCAAGCGCATCGAGAAGCGCGTGCTGCGGATCCCGGAGATCAAGAAGGCCTACGAAGCGAAGATGAAGGATCCCCAGTTCGCCAAAGACGTCCGCGCTCGCGCCCGGTTTCTGTTCGAGAAAGTGAGAGAATACCGCGCGAGCCAGATGAGTCGCTGATGGCGGCAGGAGAAGGCGCAGCGCCGGCGTGGGAGTGGATCTGAAGACGCGAGCGGAAGCATGAATCTGCCGGAGCTTTCGGTCCGGAAAGCGATCGCCACTTTGATGCTCTTCCTCAGCATCCTGGTCTTGGGGGTGCTGTCGTGGAAGCGCCTTCCTCTCACTTTCTTCCCCGACCTGTCTTGGCCGAGCCTGAACATCTACATCCCCTACCGCAGTTCCTCGCCGCAGGAAGTCGAACAGCTCATCACGATACCGGTGGAAGACGTGATGGGCACCTTGAGCCATCTGGAAGGCATCAGCTCGACGTCCAGCAGCAACGGCGCCAGCATCCGGCTGGAGTTCGAGTGGGGCACGGACATGGACATCGCCTCGGTGGAGGTGAGGGACCGGCTCGACCGGGTGCGGGCGGAGCTCCCGGAGGATGTGGAGCGGGTGTACATCCGGCGCTGGCAGACCACCGATGCCCCGATCATGCACTTTGTGGTGGGATGGTCGGGTGAGAAGGACGAGCTCTACGACGTGGTACAGCGCGTGCTGGTGCCGTACCTTCAGCGCATCGAGGGCGTGGCGAATGTCGACGTCGGGGGCATGGACGTCAAACAGGTGCTCGTGGAGCTGGACCAGGAGAGGCTGCAGGCCCATGGCCTGGATGCGTTTCAGGTGGCACGGGCCATCCGTACCAATAACCGGAACGTTTCCGCCGGCTGGGTGATGGATGGCGGGCGGAAGTATTCGCTTCGGGCAATTGGGGAATTCCGCACGATCGAGGAGATCAAACGACTGCCGATCCGGGGGACCGATATCCGCCTGGAGGATGTAGCAGAGGTCCGCTACGATTTCCCGGAGAAGCTCTCATACCAGCGGCTGAACCGCGCGGACGCCGTGACCATCCGGATTTACAAAGAATCTACGGCGAATGTGGTTGAGGTGGCGAAGCGCGTTAAACAGGAGCTCCAGCGCCTGAGGAAACTCCCCCGGATGGAGCACTTCAGCTACCAGATCTACCGCGACCAATCCGTCGAGATTCTTCGCAGTCTCAACCAGCTGGCCAGAGCTGGCCTTTACGGTGGATTGCTGGCTGCGGGCATTCTCTTCTTCTTCCTGCGGAAGTTCCGGAGCACCCTCATCGTTCTCCTCGCGGTGCCCATCTCCATCGTCACCACGTTCTTGTTCATGTACTTGATTCGCAAGCCCCCCTTTGAGTCGCAGATCACGATCAATATCGTCTCGCTGTCAGGACTCATGTTCGCCGTTGGGATGCTGGTGGACCCGGCGGTGGTGGTGGTGGAGAATATCTTCCGGCACAAGCAGGAGGAGGGCCTCGATGCCATCCGGGCCGCCGTGGTGGGGGCCAGAGAAGTGGGGACCGCCGTCTGGGCCGCCGGGCTGACCACGATGATTGTGTTCCTGCCCTTGCTCTTTCTGCAGAAGACGGGCATGGGCCGCTGGATGAACGATTTCGGCGTCGCCATTTGCACGGCCACACTCGCCTCCGTGCTGGTGGCGCTCACGCTAATTCCGCTCCTTGCCAGCAGACTGTTCGTGGGCCCGGAGCGCGCGAAAGCTCGCTCCATCGTGTGGCTGACCGATCAGTACGTACGTGTTGTGCGCTGGACGCTGCGTCACCGCGGCGTCACGTTCGGTACGGCCCTGCTGCTTTTCGCCGGCAGCATCTACCTCTACACTCACATCGAGAGAGACTACATCCCCAGGGTGCCGGAGCGCGAAATGCGCGTGCGCGTCATCATGCCGAAATCGTACTCGATTGAAGACGCAAAGCGGTTGTTCTTCGCGATCGAGGATTCTCTGCTCGGCCACAAGCAAGAGCTCGAGATTCAAAACCTGGCCGTTTCCTTCTCCGAGCGCCGCGGGGACATCAATGTTTTCTTCACGCCGCCGGAGGAGGCAAAGAAATCCACCTACGAGCTCTACGAGCTTGTCCGGGCCAAATTGCCCGTTCGGCCTGGCGTGGAGTACCACGTGCGGAGGATGCGCGGCCACGGAGGGGAAGTGGGCATCAACGTGGAGATCCGCGGGCCTTCGCTCGAAGTGCTCCAGCTGATCGCGGAGGAGGTGAAAGGCCGACTGGCCCTCATCCCCGAACTCAAGGATCTGGACCTGGATCTCGAGAAAGGTGAGGAAGAGGTCCAGATTCGAGTGAAGCGCGACAAGGTGCAGAAGTACGGTCTCACCACCAGCCAGGTGGCGGCAACCATTTTTGAGGCGCTGTCGGACCGGTCGTCGAGCAAGTTCAAAACGCAGGACCGGGAAGTGGACATTCTGGTGCGCCTGGGGGAGGAAGATCGCGTGAGCGTACAGAAGTTGCAGAACCTGCCTGTGCAGGCGGGAGACGAAAGTCGCGTTTCGCTCGGCTCGGTGGCGCAGTTTGATTTGAGGCGGGGACCGCAGCACATCACCCGCCAGGAGCGAAAGAATGTGGTGAATGTTGTCGCGAACGTGGAGCGGCGCGGACTCTTCACGGTCAGTCAGCAGGTCGCGGCAGTCTTGGCTGATCTGGAATTGCCGCCGGGCTACGACTGGCAGCTCGGTCGCACCTACCGGATGATGCGTCGGGACGAGCAGAGCTCCTGGTTCGCCATTGGATTGGCCGTGCTTCTGGTCTGGATGGTCATGGCATCTCTCTTCGAGTCGGTGCTGCATCCGTTCACGATTCTGTTCTCGGTGCCTTTTGCGTTCATTGGGGTGGCTTTCCTGTTCTGGGCTTCTCACACGAACCTCGACATGATGGGCCGCCTGGGGATGATGGTCGCCGCCGGCCTTGTCGTGAACAATGGGATCATCCTGATTGATCACATCAACCAGCTGCGCAGGTACCGGGGCCTGCGCATCGAGGATGCGGTTGTGCTGGGCTGTCAGCATCGCCTCCGGCCCATCCTGATGACCACGCTGACGACGATCATCGGCCTGATGCCGATGGTGCTTCCCAAGCTGTTGCCCCAGGTCTTCGGGCCGGTAGAGGGGAGAGCGGCGGCTTACGCGTCGGTGGGAATTGCCGTGGTGGGCGGGCTCACGGTGAGTACGTTCCTGACTCTCATCGTGATGCCCACCATCTACGTGGCTGTGGAGAACGCCTCCGGCTGGATGAAGCGAGTCGTTGCCCAGGCTGGCGACTCGCTGGCCGGAAAGGAATCCGATCGTTGAGCAAAGGAATGAAGCGAGGTTGCCACTTCGATGAAGATCGTTGACTTCAGCATACGACGGCGCGTTACGATCTCGATGGTCTTTCTCGCGGGGATCGTCTTTGGGCTCGTAGGGGTGGGTCGTCTTCCTATCGATCTCCTCCCGAACATTTCGTATCCTACCCTCACCATCCGCACCGAGTACCCGGGCACGGCGCCTGCGGAGGTGGAGAACCTGATCACCAAGCCCATCGAGGAGGCCGTGAGCGTTGTGTCTGGCGTGGTGCAGGTGAGCTCCATCTCGCGCCCGGGTCTCTCGGAGGTGATCGTGGAGTTCGATTGGAACACCGACATGGACTTCGCCTCGCTGGAAGTGAGGGAGAAGCTCGATCTGCTGAACCTCCCCCGCGACGCCACCAAGCCAGTGCTCTACCGTTTCGATCCGTCGCTCGATCCGATCTTGCGGATCGGCCTGTACGGGGAAACGAGCCTCGTGGGATTGCGGTTGCTGGCCGAAGAGAGGGTCAAGCAGGAGATCGAGAGCCTGGACGGGGTGGCCGCCGTGAAAGTGAGCGGCGGGCTCGAAGAGGAGATCCACGTGCTCGTCGACGAACCAAAGCTGGCCCAGCTGAACATTCCCATCACGCTGCTGGCCACACGTCTGGCCCAAGAGAACATCGATCTCACTGGCGGCAGGGTGAAAGACGGCCAGGCCGAGTATCTGGTGCGGACCCTCAATCAATTCGTGACGCCGGATGAGATGAACGGCATCGTGATCGCCCGACGCAACGGGGTCCCGATCTACCTGCGCGATGTCGCCACGGTTCGCAAGTCCCACAAGGATCGCACGGTGATCACGCACATCAACGGGCGTGAGGCCGTGGAAGTGGCCGTGTACAAAGAGGCGGACGCAAACACCGTGGCGGTGGCGCGTCGGGTGAAGGAGAAGCTCGCTGAGCTGAGCCGGGAATTCGCCCAATACGAGGGCGGCGTCCGCATGCAAATTGTGGCCGACCAGTCGCGTTTCATCCAGCAGTCCATCAACGACGTGCTGAGCACAGCCCTCATTGGTGGGGTGCTGGCGGTGATCGTGCTGTACCTTTTCCTCCGGAACTGGAAAAGCACCGCCATCATCGGCCTCTCCATTCCCATTTCGATCGTCGTCACGTTCTTTTTGATGTACGTGAGCGGGATTTCCCTCAACATCATGTCCCTGGGTGGGCTGGCCCTCGGGATCGGGATGCTGGTGGACAGTTCGATCGTGGTGCTCGAATCGATCGATCGCTACCGGGGCAAGGAGAAAGATCCTGCTGTTGCCGCCAAACGGGGCACAACGGAGGTGGGCAAGGCGGTGATCGCTTCCACGTTGACGACGATCTGCGTCTTCCTGCCCATCATCTTCGTGAAGGGAATCGCCGGGCAGCTTTTCTCAGATCAAGCGCTAACGGTCACCTACTCGCTTTCGGCATCCCTGCTGGTGTCCCTCACGCTCATTCCGATGCTTTCCGCGCTTTCCCTGGTGGCGGGGCGCAGGGAAGACCTGAGAACGATCGTCCGCCGGACTGAACAGGAGGGGGCTGAGCTCGGTTGGCGCCGCCGCTGGCTGCCGGCACTGGGGTGGGGAGCGGTTATGGCGGCTGTTTGGTTGGGACTCGTGGTGCTGACGGGCGGCGGCGTTGCACTGGCGATCGTCGGGCTGATTCCTGCGACTTTCGCCGCAACTGTCGGCTGGTACTGGCCCACGTTTTCGGTGCACGTGGGCAAGCGGGCACCGGCGGCGCGGCTGCGGTCTGCCGCGCTGACGGTGGGCTTTGTCGTGGCTATTCTGATTCTCCTCCGGGAAGCCGGAGTGATGCGAGTCGGCCTGCCCGGCGTCGCAGCTCTGGCCGTCGGTAGCGGACTTGTGGCGGGTTGGTGGGCTGAACTCCAGCACGCCTGGACGATCTACTCGGCTACACTCGTGCGCGCGTCGTTCCTGGGCCTCGGAGCGATGTTGCGCGTTGCCGAGTGGATCTTGCGGCCTCTGGAACGACTCTTTGACGCCGGATTCCGGGCCGTGCAGCGGGCGTACCCGCCGATCCTGGAATGGGCGCTGGGCAACCGGGGCAAAGTGCTGCTGGCGGCCGTAGCGTTGTTCGCAATCAGCCTGGCGGCCTTCCGGTTTTTGGGCACGGAACTGATACCCGAGATGAGCCAGGGGGAATTCTACGCGGATGTGAAGCTGCCCGCTGGCACACCTGTGGAGACCACGGACCGGGTGTTGTTAGGCATGGCACGACTCGCTCTGCAGTTACCCGAGGTGGAGACCGTGTACACAGTGGCGGGGGCATCGTCCAAATCGGCTTTTGCGGCGAGCGAGGAGCGCGAGAACATCGGGCAAATCAGTTTTCGACTGCGTCCTGGAATCCTGGGGGCCCGGGAATCAGAGGTGATGAGCAAAGTTCGGAGCCTGTTGGCCGACTTCCCCGGTGTTGAGCTCAAGTTTTCCCGACCAACCCTCTTCAGTTTGAAGACCCCGGTGGAAGTGGAGATTTCTGGGTACAACCTCCAGACCCTCGAAGAGGTGGCGAAACAGGTTGTGACGGAATTGAGCGCCGTTCCGGGCCTGACGGACATCAAGTCGAGTACGGAAGGTGGGAATCCTGAGATTCAGATCGTGTTCGACAGAGAGCGGGTGGCCGCGCTGGGGCTCGACATCGCCACGATTGCGAACCAGATCCGAGCCAAGGTGGAGGGAGAGGTAGCCACGGCGTTGAGGAAACTCGACCGGAAGATCGACATCCGTGTGCGCGCCACCGACGAGGTGCGGCACAACTTCCGGGCGGTCACCAATCTCACATTGAATGCGCCAGGCGGGGTGCCCATCCCCTTGGCGGCGGTAGCGGATGTCACAATCGAGCGGGGTCCGGCGGAGGTCCGCCGAGTGGATCAGCAACGGGTGGCTATCGTTTCGGCAAACGTTGCGGGGAGGGATCTGGGCAGTACGGTGAAGGAGATTGAAGCGAGGCTGGCGCGTATTCCACTGCCGGCGGGCTTTGGCATCCGAGTGACGGGACAATCGCGCGAGATGGCCGTGAGCTTCGACAGCATGCGGTTTGCAATCATGCTCGCGATCTTTCTTGTGTACCTCGTGATGGCCAGTCAATTTGAATCGTTGATCCACCCATTTGTGATCCTGTTCACGATCCCCTTGGGGCTGATCGGGGTGATTTGGGCGCTTCTGGTCACGGGGCAGAGCATCAGCGTGGTGGTGCTGATCGGTGTGATTGTGCTGGCCGGGATCGTTGTGAACAACGCCATCGTACTGATCGACTACACGAACCAGTTGCGCGCACAAGGCATGGGCAAGCTCGAGGCGCTGAAAAACGCGGGCCAAGTGCGGCTTCGGCCCATCCTGATGACCACCACAACGACGGTGCTCGGGCTCTTGCCCATGACGGGAGTGCTTGACAAGATTCCCCTCTTGAACCTGTTGCCCTTCTCGCTTGGCGGAGGCGAAGGTGTGGAACTACGTGCCCCGCTGGCCATCGCGGTGATGGGCGGGCTAGTTTTCTCCACGTTGCTCACGCTGTTGATCATTCCCACTGTGTACGCGGTACTGGACCGCCGGCCCTGAGGAGTGACCCGGGAAGATCAACCGGTTTCCCCCAGAACGAAAAACCCCGCTCAAAAGCGGGGTTTCTCTATTCAAGCGGGGCCGACGGGACTCGAACCCGCGACCTCTGGCTTGACAGGCCAGTGTGCTAACCAGCTGCACCACGGCCCCGCGTTGTGGGCGATACTGGACTCGAACCAGTGACCTCCTGCTTGTAAGGCAGGCGCTCTAAACCACCTGAGCTAACCGCCCACGTCCGTCTTAGCCCCCTTCTCCGCTGTCCCGCGCTGTTTTGCCTGTCGCAGGATTCCGTAAGGGATCACGATCAAGTAACCGATCAACAACACAATCGGTGCGAGAGTCAAGGACCAAAAACTGTCGTAGGGTCCGCGGGACAGCAGAAAGTATCCAACGCCTAGAACTACCAGGCCCGCTGCCAGGATCCGGAGGTTTGTCGCATCGAGGCTGAGGCCCTCTCTGGCAGCGCGGATCGATCGTTTTCTGTACACTTTTCGTGCCATCGCGACCCAAATATACGCACCGGCGGTCGGATAAGCAAGGTGAAATTGGTGGCCCTGTGCGGCGGACTTTCCCGGACCTGGGCGGGTCTTGCCGTACCTCGGCTCCCCCGTGGACGCCATCGGAGATAGGCGCACAGCGAGTGCCTCGGGCCGCTCCGGCTGTGGCGTCCGGGATTGGAGTGCGGTCTGGTCAGAACCACTTTCCCTGAGCGTGGAGAAGGTCGGGATGGCTTCCTCGATATCCCTGATCGGAGCGATATCGCAGCGTTTCCTCATCGGTCCGAGTCCGCCTCCACGGTTCCTGAACTTCGCTCGCGGCGGAGTGGCGCGCGCCTCTCTCTGGGCTGTCCCTCAGTCGCGGGTGGCAA
>CAYXFI010000129.1:0-9293 GCA_964464205.1 uncultured Cytophagia bacterium | reverse complement strand
CCGCAAGTCCACACGTAGCGGCCGGTGTGCAGCATTGCCCGGCTGGCGATGCACACGGCCGGCGTCCAGGAGCCCTGGTTGAAACAGTGCGTGAAGGTGACGCCCCGTCGAACGAGCCGGTCGAGAGTGGGCGTGTGGAGGTCCGGGTTGTTGAGGGAGTGAATGGTCCGAAACGCTTGGTCGTCGGTGAACAGGAAGAGGAAGTTGGGCCGTTCGCGTCCGGGGGCGGCGAAGGGATTCCGAGACGGCGAGCGGCAGCCCTTCAGGCCGAAGAGCCCAAGCGACGCGACGCCACCCCCGATTCTCCGCAGGAATTCTCTGCGAGTGACGCGTTCACCCACGGTCCAGGATCTCCCCTTCTTTGCCGCTACGTTCACAACGCGAGGCGGCACCCAAGCTGCCGGATGCCAACGCGGCCGCTTCTTGCCCGCTCCTGTTTGGCCGTCCGCGCCGTGGGGTCGAGCACGAGCGGCCCGCGACTCTCGGTATCCCGGAAACCTCAGAGCGGCGACTTCCCCAGGATCGGCAGGGGATCGTCAGTCCATGCGTCTGCCTACTTCTCGGTCTCCGAGAGCCGCGCGTGCATCTTGTCGTACTTCTCCATCAGCTTGGCTACCCCATCTCGGTGCACAAGCGCTGTCAGCATCTTGAGTTTCACGTAGTCGTCGCGGAAGATGTAGTAACCTTTCAGGTTCCCCTTTCGGGCGCTCCTTCCGGAGTCTTTGATGAGGAACCACTCGTGGCCATACTTCTTGGCGTAGCCCACGGCGTGGATACCGTGATCGTCGGTGGAGGTGTGGTTGTAGAAGCGAAATTCGCGCGCATCCTGGGTGATGTATTTCCTCGGGATGTCGAAGCTCGGCACGATCGCCAGGTCCTCCTCGGGAATCTTCCCCGGTTCCGACACGTCGCCGCCGAGCACCACGCTGTAGCCGCTACGCAGGGCGTCGCGTATCGCCCGGTAGAAGTCTTCCAACGGCACGTTGTAGTACTCCTCGCTGTGCCACCAATTGTCCGGTACTTTGTATTCGCCCTGAGTCCAGAAAGGAATACTGGTGGTGGACATCAGGGCCACGTAGTCATCGAGGGGTAGCTGGAGGTACTCGGTGGCGTATTGCTTGGGCGTCATCGTCCGACCGTCCACCGTGATGGTTTCGGGGGGCTTGCCCAGATGCTTGTTCAGGATCAGTTTCACGTACTCGATGGCCTTGTCTTCGTCCCAGTAACCGTGGTCTTTGCAGTACTCGAGGTAGCTCTTGAGCTCGCGGTAGAGCGGGGTGTGGTTGTGCGCCGTGCGGCCACCGAGCAGCCCAGTGTAGGCCTCGAGGGGCACACACCCGTACTGCTTGATCCGTTCGATCACCGCGTTCTGTTCGGAACCCTGGCCGAAAGCCGATTCCCCCTTCTCGCGTATGTAGCGCCTGGCCTTCTCGACGTACTCCCAGTACACGATGTACATTTCGGAAAGCTTGACCTGCCTGCCGGTGAGCCGCTTCACTTCCGATTCGAGGAAGGAGACCGTCGAGAACGCCCAGCACGTCCCGGTGGTATCTTGCCGCACGGGCGGGTTGTGCCACACGGTTCTGAACTCATCCAGGCTCTTGGGATACTTGAGTTTGCTGATGTCCACCGTGAGGTAGGTGCGTTCGCGGTCATCCACTTTTTTGGTCTTGTACACCGCTCGGTCTTGGGCGTGTACCGAAGCGACGACGAAGCAAAGGCCGCTGAACAGAATCAACGTCAATTGCCGCATCATTTCCCTCCGTGTCTTCGGTCCGAGTGTTGAATCGCTACTCGAGGACTCGAGAGGTTCTGCATCACTTGGTCGCGGGTCTTCAGGCCCGCTGCGGGGGCGTCCAGTGCTCCACGAAATCACTGACCCACTTCACCCGTCGGATGTCCCCGCCGGGCGGCAACTCGTCCGAAACACCCAGAATGAGCTTGGGCCAGAATAGGTCGATGACCTTGTGCACGAACTCTTCGAAATCGTCCTGGGGGTAGCTGGGGAGAAACAGGATCGCGGGGATCCCGTCCAGCAGGATCTTCCCCTCGAGGGCTTCTTTCATTTCCTCCAGCGTCACGTCCCCCTGTGGTAGAGGGGTGGCTGCCTCGATTGCATCGAACTGGAGCTGACGAATGTAGGGAATGATCGGCTTCATCGCCCCATCGATGTGAATGTGGCAGAACTTCCCCGCCGCGTGGATCTGCGCGATCCGTTTCTCGTAGTACGGGGCGAGGTACTTCTCGAACCACGGGGGCGGATCAACGTTGGCATCCAGGTTTTCCCCGAAGTTCAGAATCTGAATGGGAGAAGCGAGGAGCACTTCGTACATCCTGTCGTCCCAAGATTCGATGACCCGCATCAGCTCCTCGGTCTCCCGCGGGTAGTCGGTCAGTGCGTACACCACGTTCTCGAAGCCCATCAGTTCCACGATGAGCCGTTGGAGTGGCGTCCGCGGGTAGAAGGTGGTCACCACGCCCAAGTCGCCGAACTCGCGGTCCGCGATCTCGAACGCGTCCTGCCAGAAGACGAACTCCGAGTGATCCAGTACGTACGCCATGACTTTGAAGTCGGGGGGTCCCTTCAGCAGGTGTTCCACCTGATAGTGGTGTTCGCTCACCTGCCGCAGTTCGCCGACGGGCGTCTCGAACACGGTCACGACCCTGCCGTCCGACTCCTCCGTGTGGACCCGGACGGTTCGGTCGTAGCGGATCTCGAAGAGCCGCACCCGCAGGGTTTCCTGCGGATAGCGCGGCGACGCGGGGAGCTTGCGGTACAGATCGATCATACGCTGGGTTCGGAACTCATCGGGTACCTGAGGGTTGGATACGTGCTCCACATGGATCGACAGTGGTTCCCGGCCCGCGCGGAGGTAGTCCTCCGGGGGCTCGTTCGGCAGGTTGTTGCCGTAGTACCAGTAGTAGATCCGAGGTTGCCAGACCAGCCGGTCGACCGGTTCTCCCCGGAAGGTGCGAAGAATGGCTTCGCGGTAGGTCATATTTCCTCCGGTACGTTGGGTGGAGGTTCAGTCCGACGGATGCTCCGTGCGGACGGGCTTTGCTGTCGCGACGGCGAGGCGCAGGCGGAGTCGTCGCCCCAGGATCCGGCGGCGGACGTGAGGCCGCCTTTTCGCTCTCTCCACTTAGGCTGGATTGCCGGTACAATAGTCCCCTCGGGAGGACTCGATTCGCCCGCGCGTACCCGGTCCGAGTAGCGCTCGGGCCAATGTGGGCTGCTGGCACAACGGAAGAGCCTGCCCCTGGCTGTCGGATGAGGCGCGAGCCTTCTCCACCTCTCGGCAAGACTCCGGTGGCCAGGGTCTTGGGAAGGCGGGAGATCTCGAAGGGACGACAGATGCACCGGGACTTCCTCGCAGGAGACGGTCGCGGCACTATTCGGAGACCCAACTGCGATGTGTGGGAAGCAGACCGACGGGTAGCTGCCGTCGGAGCGTTGTCTCCCGTGCAGCGTGCTGGCTCGGCCGTCGACGCGACGAGCTGCTCCACTGCCAGCGAGCCGAAGCAAATTTACGCTTTCCGGCCTTCGGAATCAAATCATTCTCCGCCCGCCGCGCGTCACGCGGTGAACGCGTTGGTGCCAGACCGGCCCTGTCAATTCGCGAGCGTTCGGCGGTACTCAAGTGCAAATGCTGGGGGCCAGGATCCCCGTCTGACAGACGGGACCTGATCCTGAGAGGCTAAACCAATTCGTGGGCGAACCGCTCAGGTCCGTGGCCGGGATCGGTCCCGGTTCCGCGGGGCGCCGGAACGGCATGCGTCGTGGGCTTTCCTCAGAACGATCGCCCCGCGAGGCGCGTTCGAAAAGGTGTGGATGTAGCGTGGCGGCGTTCTGAACGTGTCCCGTGCCACGAAATGGAGAATCCGACACGGGAACCGCTTTGCCCCGGGACGAGCTTTCTCGGCGCTTCAGCGGCCGTCACCCGTGGTGCGGAACCTGGCTGAGGGGGCGCGGGACAGAGGCGGGCCTTCGGTTGCCCCGACTTCCGGCGAGGAGGCGGAGGATGAAGCGCGGCGCATTGGTGGTGCTACTGCTATGCCTGATGCTCTTCGGAAACAGGGCCCTGGCGCAGCGCCTGACAGTGGACCTGGCCCTGGGTTCCTACTGGCCTTGTCCGGCTGATCTGCATTTGCGCCAGGGGTCGTTTGGAACGGACCTGTGGCTCTACGAAGTGCCCTTCCACGGGCGTTCCCTCGACACGCCGCTCTACTACGTGGTGCGCCTTCGCCGGGAATGGCCGAACGCGGCGGTGCAGGGCCTCGCGCTCGAGCTTGAGTTCACCCACGCCAAGGCCTACGCCGCGGAGACTGAGGTGGTGCGGGTGGGTGGACGGTGGAAGGGCAGCGCGGTTCAGGCCGAAGCCCGGTTCCGCGAGTACTTGCAGAGCTTCAGCCTGAGCCACGGACACAATCTGCTTTTCGTGAACTGTCTCCTTTGGCTGGGAGACGTGGCACGGGAGAGGTTCGGCTGCAGGGCGGGCATCGGTTTGGCTGTTCCGCACGTTGAGGATCGTGTGGATTCCCGCTGGGTGCAGAAGTACCAGCTGGCGGGCTTGTGCTTCCAGGTCGGGTTCGTAGTCGAGGTGAGGCTCGGCAGGAACTGGGCCGTTCAGATTTCGCCGCGGTGGTCCCGGGCGCGGCTGAGTCGGATGGATTGCTATCGCGGCACGATCGCAACGGTGCTGGACGGGTTCCATCTGGACGCGGGAGTGTCCGTGGATCTGCATCCGAGACGGCGCGGTGCAAGTCAAGGCTGAGAGAGGACAATAGGAGACGTGTAGAGAACTCCAGTGGAGTCGCCGGGAGGCGGGGATGCCCGAGCCAACCTTCAGCCTAGTCGTGTTCCCGGAGGGCGACATGGACGTTCGGGCGGGGAACTGACTCACGGCATTGTTGCAGGAGACCAACGGCTGTTCCCTCTTTTGGGGTCAACGGAGGGAGAAGTCCGAGCTCCTGGGCTGTTTGGTGGGAGCACAGGTTTTCACGGTTCTCGTAGGTGATCGCGGACAATTGTCGGCCTGTCCTTCAAGTGAAACTTGACATCGGTCCCGCTGTTTGTTACATTGAGGAAAAGACCTGCGACGGAGCAACGGTGGTGTGACTGCGAAGGGTGGCAAAGGCGTTTCGCTCCGGGATCCTCCGAACCAGCAACGTGAGGCTGTGAAGCCGGAGTTGCTGGAGCTGGCGCTCAGGCGACGGGTGGAGCGGATTGAGAAGCTCCTCGAGGGATTGGAACGCAAGGGGGTCGACGTGGATGGCCTGCTCGATGAGCTCTATCAGCGAGATGGCAACCTGCGGGAGCTCTGGAAGCGGGTGAATTCCGACATCCTGGAACGGAGCGCCGAGGGCAAGGTGAGCGTGCAGGAAGCGCTGGAGTGGATCGATACTCTCGATCGCTGGGCCGAGGCGGTCACGGCGAGGCTGAGGGACCTCGCCGGGGAGGGGAACGGCGGCCCTTGAACAGTTCCCTGCCACATCCGCAGCGCTCCGGGCAATCCACCCACCAACCGCGCTTCGGATCCATTTGCAAGAAGTTCTTCTGGAACAGCTACGATCACATCGGTAAGCTCATGCTCGCCAGCCTGGTGAGCGCCCTCCTGAGTCTCACCCTTCTGGGGTTCCCGATGGCCCTTTCCGGAATGCTCGCTCTTTCGGTGGGAGTTGCCGCCTACTGCGACGTGGAACTCAGTGACTACTTTCGAGCCGGCGCGCGAGGCTACGTCCGCGGTGCGTTTCTCGCCGGCATTCTCGTCGCGGGCTTTCTTCTCCTCAGCTCAAGCGTGGCTTTCTACAGCACGGATCGTTTGGGCGTGCCCCTCCTTTCATTGCTCCTGTTGGGGCTGACTCTCTGGCTGGCCATCTACTTTCTGGCCTGGCTTTTCATCTTGTTGCCGCTCGCGCACTTTTCGGACGCGCCCCTGCGTCACCTGGCCCGGGATGCGGCTGCCATGGTGCTGGACAATCCCGGCCTCTGCCTCGCTCACGTTTCCTGTCAATTCTTGATCTGGGCGGCGGGATTGGCGTCCGTGGTGGGCGCTTTTCTGTTTTCCCCGGCCCTCAGTGCGGTGCTCGCGGCCACCTTCACGCGCGAACTACTGGGAAAGTACAGGCCCGGCCTGGTTCGGGAGGACGAGGAAGTGCGGACGCTGGCCGATCTGTTCCGCCCCTGGCAAATGTGATGGGCAGTGGCTGATGCGGCGGATCCGTTTCTACCGCCCTCGGGCGGTGGAGCGCCTGTGGGATTTGTTGGCCGCGACCTGCCTCTGGGGGCCGAGCCTCAGGCTTCACCGGGGCTCCGCTTCGGACGCCGGTGAGGTTGCGAAAGATCGAGATCGAAGTTCCTTCGAACTGAGTAGGAGGCGGTGCCAAAGAGCGGCCGGTTCCGCTCGACGGCAATCGTTGAATGGCTCCTTTCTGGGCCTGTGCCACGAGATCGATCGATTGGAAACGTGACGGAGGGATCGATGAGCGCGACGAAGCTGTTTTCCGGCCTCGCGTTGATCACGGTGCTTGGAATGGCGTGCGCGCGCGCCCCGGAGGTGAAGTGGATCGACACGTTCGCGGAGCTCCAGCAGCAATTCGCCGATCCGCCCGCCGAATACCGGACGGTGCCCTTTTGGGTGTGGAACGACCGCGTGACGCGCGAGAAGATCGACCATCAACTGCGCCAGTTCAAAGAGCAGGGCATCGGCGGTGTATTCATCCATCCGCGATACGGGCTGATCACCGAGTACCTCTCGGAGGAGTGGTTTGAGCTCGTGAAATACGCGACCGACCGGGCGAAGGAATTGGGTCTGTACGTCTGGATCTACGATGAGAACAGCTATCCGAGCGGGTTCGCCGGGGGACACGTGCCCGCCGAAATGGCGGATTCCTACCGCCACGGCCAGGGATTGGTGCTGGAAAAGCAAGACTCGGTCCAGTGGCCGCTGAGCGATGAATACGCCCTGGTCCTGGTGCAGACCGACGAGGGATTTCGCCCAGTTGCCAGCGACGACGAAGTTCCCGAGAGCACTCGCGGGTACTACCTCTTCCGCAAAGTCTCCTACCGCAGCTCGAAATGGTTTGCGGGGTTCAGCTACGTGGATCTTTTGTTCCCGGGCGTCACCGAGAAGTTCATCGAGGTGACGATGACCGGGTACGAGCGGGTCGTCGGCGATGAGTTCGGCCACCTGGTGCCCGGCGTGTTCACGGACGAGCCCAACATTCGTCCGCCCCGGGGAAAGGCTATCCGCTGGACACCAGATCTCTTCGACCGCTTTGAGGAATGGATGGGCTACGATCTTCGACCTCAACTGCCTTCCCTATTCGAGAGAGTGGGCAATTGGCGCAAGGTGCGCCACGACTACCAGTGGGTCCTGCTCCGCCTTTTCACGGAACGTTGGGGAAAACCGTGGCACGACTACTGTGAGCGCCGCAGGCTGTTGTGGACCGGCCACTACTGGGAACACGACTGGCCGGACCCGGGACACGGCCCGGACAACATGGCGATGTACGCCTATCATCACGTGCCGGCGATCGACATGTTGTTCAATCAGTTTCACGAGGGGGTGAACGCGCAGTTCGGCAACGTCCGCTCGGTGAAGGAAGTGGCGAGCGTGGCCAATCAGATGGGGCGAAATCGCGTCCTGTGTGAGACGTACGGGGGAGCCGGTTGGGAACTCACTTTCGCGGACATGAAGCGCCTTGGGGAGTGGGAGTACGTCCTCGGCGTCAATCTGATGAATCAGCATCTGTCATTCATGTCCCTCAAAGGGGACCGCAAGCAGGACTACCCCCAGTCCTTCCTCGACCACGAGCCCTGGTGGCATCTCTACCACCACCTGGCCGACCACTTTGGCCGCCTGTCCCTCGCGCTCGCGTCGGGACGCGAACGGAACTCGCTCCTGGTGATCGAACCGACCACAACGGCGTGGATGTACGCGGGCCCCGGCGTGTCTCGCGATTCCCTGCGTAGACTCGTGGGGGAACCCTTCCAGAGCTTCGTCACCCGCCTCGCCCACGAGCAGGTGGAGTACGATATTGGGAGCGAATGGATCCTCAGAGAGCGGGGACGGGCAGAAGGGGACAAGCTGGTCGTGGGGGAAGCGAGCTACCGCGCAGTGGTGCTGGCGCCGGGCACGGAGAATCTGGAACTCAGCACGGTGAAGTTGCTGAACGATTTCCTGCGCTCGGGCGGAAAAGTGTACTGTTTCGGGCCGACCCCCCGTTTCGTGGACGGCGAGCCCAGCGACTGGGTGGAGCGCTTAGCCTCGAACTACCCCGAGGGCTGGAAGGCTCTGGCAGCGCTGGACTCCGAAGCGATCCTCGAGCTCCTTTCCTGGCAACCGACCCGGCTGAAGGTTACGGAGGGATCCTGGGTTTTTCACCAGCGGCGCGCGCTGGCGGATGGTCAGCTTCTGTTTCTCGTGAATTCCAGTCCCGAGGAGGCTGCACGCGGCACCATCGCGCTTGAAGGCGAAGCGGTGAGCCAGCTGGATCCTCTCACGGGAGGGGTGAGGCCCTACCCCGCTGAGCGCACCGGGGAGCAGGTGCGAATGAGCTTCGAGCTGCAGCCGCTGGGTAGCCTGCTGCTGTTCGTCCACGCGCGGGAAGCAGAAGGGACGCAGGGCGAGACGGAACGGGAGCAGTACGGACCCGAAACCCCGCTGCCCGTCAAGGTGCTGACCTCCGTCCACCGGGATTCGCTGAACGTGTTGGTTTTGGATTACTGCGACGTGACGGTGGACACGTTCGAGCGAACCGATGTGTACTTCGTGCTCGCGCAGAACGCGATCTGGAAGCACCACGGGTACGACGAAAACCCCTGGTTCCGAGGTATCCAGTTCCGCACCCAGCTCGTGGATGCGGACACCTTCAACAGCGCCACCGGGTTCGAAGCTTCGTACTGGTTCGAGGTGCTGGAGAAACCGCGCACCGAAGAGTTGTACGCGGTGGTGGAGCAGCCGGACATTTGGCGGGTGCTGGTGAACGGCGAGCCCGTGGAGCCGCGGGACGGTCGGTACTGGCTCGACCCGGACTTCGCCGTGTATCCGATTGCCGACAGGATTCACGTTGGCCGCAACGAAATCCGGATCGTGTGCAAGCCGATGTCGATCTACGCCGAACTGGAGCCAGTGTACCTGCTGGGCGATTTCTCGCTGGTGCCGCGCCAGAAGGGATGGGCAGTCGTGGGGGCGAGAGCGCTTGGCTTCGGGCCGTGGCGGGACCAGGGTTGCCCGTTCTACGGGCACTCGGTGACCTACGAGAAGACTGTGGAATGGAGTGGCGATGAT